>WJJB01000179.1 GCA_014729935.1 Candidatus Bathyarchaeota archaeon
ATCCATGGGTGCTTGGCGCGCGCCCACAGTGGCCCTTATGCCAGATTTCGTGGCGCCCCGGGATCGAAGCAAAGGAAACGGCATCGTGAATTTCCTCGGTGGATTCGGTGCAATTTTCGCCTTCGTGGTTGGTGGACTCCTGATCACGGATGATAATCCTTTTCCAGGCTTCTTGTTGGTGTCTATCGTCATGTTGCTGGCACTCGTGATACTTTTCCTTGGCGTCAAGGAACCAGATACTCGAAATTGGGATTTCTCTGCAGAATCGGAAGATGATAAGATAAGTATCATCACGAGCATCAAGCAAGTTGCACGCGAACCAGATAAGTCCACGCTCTTCATGCTCATGGCGATATTCTGCTGGTTTCTTGCATACCAAGGTTTAGAAGCCCTGTGGACGGTCTATTCAGGAGAATTTTTTGGGTTGGACAGGGGGGCTGCTACCTTCTCTTTGACATTCGTGGCACTGCCATTCATGTTATTTGCCGTCCCCGCGGGACTTATTGCCAAGAAAATCACCCGCCGGTGGACCATCATCTGTGGACTCGTCATTGGCACGATTGCATTCCTGGTTTTGGAATTCATCAAGGGAGATATGGCCCCCGTGTACGTGCTCTTTCCCGTCTTCGGGATCGCTTGGGCATTGATCAATATCAACTCAATCGCCATGATCTGGCAGATGGCACCATCGGCAAAGCATATAGGAACTTACACTGGCCTATATTACTTTTTCTCCTTTTTAGCAGCCATCGTGGGTCCCACTGTTCTTGGTTTTTTCATGGATTACGTGGTCGGTCGCGAGAACATGTTCGTCATATGCGTGGCATTTTTCCTGCTCGCTATCTTTTTCATGACCAAGGTCAAGCGAGGTGAGCCTGAACTAACCGATGAAGAGCGTGAAGCAAGGCAAGCTGCCATCAATAGGGTAGACAGGGAGTGAAAGATCACTATTATAAGGGGGAACTCTCGAAATCCTCCATCCTTTTTTATCACGGGTTCACAAGCTACCCATGCAAAATGATTCCCAAGAATCCCTACCGGTTCGGAAGACCTTCTTGATAGGATTTGGATTTCTGTCTGCCATGCTTTGTTGGATGGTGTACAATTTTCAAATGCCAATAATCTTGGCTGGAAAAATCGCCGAGGATGGGTACTCATTCATTCGGGTTGGATTGCTTGGTACAGCAGCCTCCAGGCAATTCTGGACGGGATTCATCATGACCATCGATAATATCGTGGCTATTGGCTTGCAACCGTGGTTCGGGAAGCTTTCGGATAGATTGGAAAGCCGTTTTGGTCGTCGAACACCATTCATGATGATAGGCGTGCCGGTGGCGGCAGCCTGCCTATGTCTCATGGCATTCCTTGAACAGTTAAACCCGATCATGCTGGCATTCACCTCGTTCATCATCGTGGTTTGTATTTTTAACTTGGCAATGGCTTTCTATCGTGCCCCTATCGTGGCTCTCATGGCAGATAACGTGGTTCCCAAGCATCGAAGCACGGCTAATGCAATCATAAATCTCATGGGAGGGGTTGGCACTGCTATCGGATTCCTTGTTCCCATTTTCGTCACCAGTATACCATCCGTCAAGGAAGCAACCACCATCACGGGGGTTCTTGCCACACAAAATTTCTTCATTGAGGATGCAACGATCTTTATGCTAACCGCGCTCCTCATGATTGTTGCTCTGGTGCTTTTCATGACCTTGGTGCATGAGGTACCAACAGGTAATGGGTTCTGGCATCTAGCGCCGGTTCCCATCGAATTCGACGTGGAGAAGCAGCAGGTAATCACCATGCCAAGTGATTCCGGTAAAAACATGGATGCACAGAAATCGAGGGAATCAAGGAGCTTGCTTGGCGATCTTGCCGGCGTATTCAAGGAGGAGGAAAAGTCAGGTGCCTTCATGCTCTTGGCGATCTTCTCGTGGTTTTTCGGTTTTAATGCACTTGAAGCCAATTTTTCGAGATGGACCCAGGAATACCTGCTTCTCTCTGGTGGATTCGTCGGGCAACTTTTCCTTGCATTGCCCATCGCGCTGTTCCTTGTCGGTATTCCATCTGCAAAAATCGCGGGAAAAATAGGACGGAAGAAAACCATTCGGCTCGGTTTAGCATTCATGATCGGGAGCTTGGCACTCATGATCGTTTCCCAAGAAATCTTGCGGAACCAAGTTCTCTCGGGTGATGCATCGCCAAATATATGGTTGCTTGCCTCGACAATCGCGTTCATGGGTGTTGGTTGGGCATTGATCAATATCAACAGCATAACGATTATTTGGCAACTTGCGCCGATAGACAAGATCGGCTCCTACACGGGACTCTACTATTTATTTAGCCAGCTTGCAGCCATCCTTTCTCCAACCTTCATGGGTGGTATCTTAACGGCTGGCGAGGTGATTGCGGGACCCGTGCACACGTGGCGTTCCTTGGTACCATTCATGTTGATTAGCATGGTCATTGCACTTCTATTCATGTTCAAGGTGAAGCGTGGGGAAGCAGATGAATTCAGCACCGAGCTTGAAAAGAAAGCACGTCGAGAAGCCATCGAGCGCCTGAAATAGGATCCTACATGATTTCTGCACAAAGCCCCGGAACTTGCATGATGGTACGGGATGCAACGTAAGGAGAATCATGTCCATTGGGAGTCGCACGGGTGCAACCGTTATAGCTTGGTCATTACTCCGGGATTGAATGCACAGGGATAAGGTTAGTTTCACCGCCCTGACTGACCACCTGATTCGTCTCGGAACATTTACAACAAGAATTCACGTTTCATTCCAAGACACACATGAGCTGTTACTGGAGCCAGTCATCGGATGGGAGAATGTAGCCAGATACCTCAAGTCGCATGCATCCATGCGGGCAGATGGTACCTATTACCGGTTTGCTGGAGGAAAGAATGACGCGAAGATTTATTTTTTCAAGATCGTGCACATGTTAATACGGAATGCCTAGCATCACGAGGGAAAGCGTTGGTCAACGGGGCTCTTCTTCACATCATACTTGGCTAGTGTTTCTATTGAAGTCCAGTTTGAAATCTCCTGCGAACTTTTCCGATTCGAGATCGCCGAGCAGCGCATCAAGGAAGGTGCACTCGTCTACTTCAAGCTGCGATTCCTACCTTGCTGCCGAAAGGATTTCATGCTCCACGGCCGATATAATCCCACGGACACGAGCATCTTGGACCCGGACCGTGGCGGCGTGCAATTACTCGAGATGGGATCTCCCCTGCCAGATTACAGCAATAAATCAGTCCGGGATGAATTGAACTTTATGGATGGCAAAATGCACAACATCTTGGACGATATGATCAACCGGATTGGAAAGTTGAGAAAGGAAAAGCAGTAGCCCGGGAAGGATTCGAACCTTCGTCACAGGGTTCAAAGCCCCGGATGCTTGGCCTCTACACTACCGGGCTTCGTGCGGGTGCCCGGAGCGCCACCGGTGATGGACTGGTCGCGTCAGGGCGTGATTGGTCAAGCACCCGGCGCCTAAAAACTTGTCGGACCGCGCTTGGCAGCCGCCATGGTGCCACCCGTGATGGCTCGTGTGCCCGCGTTCTCGCAAGCTTGGTAGTGCTTGAACCGCGCAAGTGTAGGTCTTCAAGGCGTGGCGTGGCATCACCGGCCATGGATTGACTTGCTTGGAAAGCAATACCACCAAGGCAAGGGGCCCTTGGCTTCAAGGCGGGCGTCGGCATTGCAAGGAGGGGAATGAAACACCTCGGGATGAGCATCCATCACCTGCAAGGATGCATGGCAAACGCGTTGATGGATGTCGCTCGTGATACCGTTTTTCATGGAATCACCTTGATCCGGAAAGGTAAACAGATTTATAGCCCGTGTCCTAGCGACAGGTGGCAAGAATGACCATGGGCAATCGGTTGTTTCGTGAAAGACAGGGAAGATGAATCAACCCGAGTGGTCTTGGTAAATACATGGATGGTGAGTGAAAATGGTAGGGAAATTACAGCTAATCACGTTGGAAAAAGTCATCGAGATGAGGGAAAACAATGAAGACTTCACGATGGTTGAAGTCCTTTCAAGTGAAAAATATGAAGAGGGTCACGTGCCCGGTGCGATAAACATCGAGTTAGATCAGGTGAGAGAAGAAGCAGGAGAAAAATTGGAGAAGGGAAGGACCGTCGTGGTGTATTGCGGAGGCTATGCTTGCAGGGCGAGCACCAAGGCGGCGAAAATTTTGATGAGCATGGGTTACAAGGATGTGCTTGATTTCAAGGGAGGGAAACCAGTATGGAAGAATGCGGGACTCAAGCTGGAGCATTAAACCGTGGGATGGATGCCATGCGTGCACGATGCTGTCCCGCCCAACAGGAATAAGGCTCCCGCCAAGACCCGCGTTCAGGAGATACGCAAGAATCGGGAATCAATGGATTCCTGGAACCATGACCGTGCAGTGCATGAGAAAAACACGAGAAATCACTACACGGTAATGCTGGGGTAAACGAAGATGATAGAAAAATATGATTTCGGAAGGATCGTTATTGATGGCAAGGAGTACACCGAAGACCTAAAGGTCTTTCCAAGCCAAGTCAAGCCTGGCTGGTGGCGGGAGCGGGGGCACTTATTGCAATCACGGGATATCACCGACGTGCTGGAATTCCATCTCGACCTACTGGTCATCGGCACGGGCTACCACGGGAACATGGAATTGAGCGCGGGCTTGAAGGAAATCTTGGATGAAAGGGGGATAGTTCATGTCGAGTCAGAGAGTCCCGAAGCCGTGGATATATTCAACCACGAGGATGGAAAAGCGGGTCCGGAAGAGGTTATAGGGATATTCCATCTAACTTGCTAGGTCTTGGACGGGTCAAGAGATGATAGAAATGGGAAACCAAAATGATTTGGAACGCCTGCACGCGTACGTGTCCGGGAGGGTGCAAGGGGTCTTTTTCAGGGCAACCACCCGTAGGAAAGCAAGAAAGTTTGGCGTGACGGGTTGGGTGAAAAATCTCCCCAACGGCAAGGTCGAGGTACTCGCGGAAGGGCGCAAAGATAAGCTGGACAAGTTGGAACGGTTCCTGCAGGAGGGGCCAAGAGCTGCACGGGTTGAAGACGTGGATGTGTCTCGCGATGTGGTGGAGGAAAAGGAACACGGGTCCTTTTTCGTGAAGCGCTAATCAATAAACACGTGCTTTCTTTTTCCCACGTGCGAGATGCTTGTTTAAAATAGATGCCAAGAACGATCGGAAAGTAACACGTGAGAACCGGGCGTCAAGAATGCATTGGACGCGTGGAACTATTAAGGTTCTCTCGGCCCCCATGACATGATTGAACTACCACGCCCTGCCTAAATAAACCAAAGGGACTGTTTTTCTTTCGCAAAATGGATAAAAAAAGGATGGAAATGATTTCCCGCGAGTATTACGCCGGTGGGATGAATTTCACGCGATTATTGATGGAAAGCACGCCACGGGTGAATTGCGCGGCATCTTGCACTGCCTGCAAGGCAGACCAGTTGTTTACTTCACCCGTGAGAGTCACGTTTCCTTGTTCCACCATGACATCCACATCATCGATATCCACGAACAAGTTACGATCGATGGCTGCAATGATTTGCTCGCCAATTTGCTTGTCATATACACCCTCTGTTGGCACCACGGCAACCTTATTTAAAATTTCCTTGATTCCGTGATTTTGCGAGATGAATTCCTCCATATATTCAAGCTTCCAAAAGGCATCGGTGCTTCCCTCCACGATCACCCTCCCGTCTGACACGCTGATCGAGAGATCGGATTCATCCAGGTTTACGTCCCAAGCAATCATTTCACGAAGGTGTTGCTCTAGCTTGGTATCTGATAATTCCTTTTTATCTGGATGTTCGGGAATGTCAACCATGATTTCGTTGCGAACATTCATCACGCCAGGTACCCGGTTGATTGCCTTCACTGCACGCCCCATGATTGCATAGTTTGGAACAGAACCACTCATTACCACTGTGCCATCATCCACCTCGATGGTAAGATTGGATGCATCCACGCGTCCATCCCAGAAGAGCTCATCGGTGACTGCCCGCTTGATGGCTTCATCATTCATGGGTTTCGCATTTGCGCTTCCCGTTCCACCCGTCATTGGCTTGCCACCCGCATGAAGAATTGCATTTCCGCAACACCGACATATCCGACGAGATCATCTCCGGAGCCTTTCACGAGCACCATCCGGGGCTTTGAATCCATGTGATTGAGTTCCGTTAGTACCTCATCCCCGGAATTATCAATAGATACCGTGCTAAAGGAATCGACCGTTCTCATCACGTCGCTTGCTTTTTTCTTTTGGCGTTGTCCAGGTGGTATATCCTTCACATCATCCAAGACGAGCACGCCCGAAATCGACCCATTTGTTCCCACGGGGAAAAATTGCTTTTTCTGGCGCATGAAAAATCCCGAGAATGCTTCCGAGATCGACATGTCGGGGGGGATTTGGGTTGAAAACTCGTTAACCAAGTCTCCAACGCTGATTCCCTCGAATTGATTCATGATCCTTGCCTGCTCGTAAGCATTAGCGGCAGAATTGCGCAGGAACAAGCCGATGAGTACCAGCCATATCCCTCCCACGATACCCACGAGGAATACTTCCAAGAATCCCAATCCAACGAATATTATTCCAATAATCTCGCCTGCTCTGGAGGCCGTCTTGGTTGCAGATAATTTATCATCCCGGCGCTTCCACAAGCCAGCACGGAGCAATCGACCACCGTCCATGGGAAAAGCTGGAAGCAAGTTGAACCCACCAAGGAAAATGTTGGCCCATCCAAGATAATCCAGCATCACCCCACCGATGAAGGAAACGGGTGCCACCAGGAAAAATGCCAACAGTAGCAATCCACCAAGTGCCAAGCTGGAAAGGGGGCCGACCACCGAGATGATGCTTTCTTGCCTGGGGTTGGTCGGTTCGCCCTTGATCTTCGACACGCCACCGAATAAGTACAGCTCGATTTCATCAATTTCTATCCCGTACTTGAGGGCGACCAATGAGTGGCATAGCTCGTGCAACACGATGGAAAACAAGAACACGAGCCCACCCACCACACCTGCAAATACTAATTGTCCCCAACCTGCACTTCCTCCAGTGAGGGCGAATAACCATTGTCCGAGGGAAAAGCCCACCATGCCGATGATGACCAAGGTGGACACGTGCAACTTTACTTCAATACCTTTTATCTTCATTATTTTCATGTGATTTTCACAACTCCTTTTGATACATATGACCAGTGTAATCATGGGTGGTAAAAAATGGGGGGAAGGAACACTCGGGGAGTTCCATCACTTGATGTTTACCTTCTTACCTGGTTTCTCGGGTTCCCGTGGAATCGTTATTTCCAAGACTCCCTTCTTCAAGCTCGCGTCGAACTCTTCATCCACCAGCGCGTCATCAGGTAGCAGGAAACTCCTGCAAAATGATCCATACCCTCTCTCGCGCCTGATGAACCCCTCCTCTTCCTCTTCCTCCTGGTAACCACGTTCAGCCTTGATGATCATGCGCCGGTTCTTGAGCTCGATATCAATATCCTCCTTTTCCATGCCCGGCATGTCGACCATGATCTTGTATTCGCCATCGTTTTCCACGATATCCATCGCGGTAAATTGTTTTTGGGAAATGCGAAGGGGTGCGTTACCCCAGAAAAAATCTCCAAGTGAACGCCTGAAATCGGACATCATGGTATCGATGTCCCACGTCCAACCAAACGGCTTTATGCTAGAATCTTGTTCTATCAATTTGCTATCCGATTCATTACCTGAGTTTTCCTTTGCTACCATCCATGGTACCTCCTTAGAATTTGGTCATGTTTTACCGCTCATGTGCGGTGGCATAACGTTTTCCCGGGCTTATTAAAAAAAATTCGTTATCATTCAAAGATACTAGAGATGAAAAGCTTTTGCGGTTAGATTACGATTCAAGATGCAGGTTGGTCATTGCTCGAATGCCGTATCCTCAAGAAACAGTTTTAAGGTATTGTTTTTCATTCATGCGTCCGCACGCGTGATTTTCCACCTAATCGTGTGTGCAGGTGCACGGGTGATTTCCACATTTCGAACAGGTTCCAGGATATTTCCCCGTTGCCGCTCTCTCAAGATCGATACCTGCGAGATTGGCGAGCGAGCATAACCATGCAAACACGTCTGCAAACTCGTCTTCAAGGTGTTTTAGAGACGCCGGGACAGATTCATCCCGAGGTGAAGTCATTACTTGTCTCAGTTCATGTGCAAGCTCGCCTACCTCCTCCACGAACCACGTGAAGGTACCAGGGATGCCGCGGGCTTGGTCTCGATGGAGATACAAGTTTCTCATGAGTTCTTGGAATTCACTGATGTTCACGGCGGTAAGCTCACCACATTCTTGTATCATGGTCTTCGTGGACCGGTTTTCCCGTGGATTGCAATGGGTTCCTGGTGTCGAGGATAGTGCTTCATGGCACTTCGAGCTTAAAGGGCAGGGTGAAATAACCAGTATTGTCGAATTTCCCGAAGGGCTTGAACTGGTTCCAGTCGATGGAGGGCTCGAAGACCTGCCAATATGGGTAAGAACTCGTATCCGGTTTTTTATCCGCTATCGCATAATGGATGACGTTCCCGTTAATCTTGGCACAGGCACCTGGCACCAACCTGAATAGTACGATATCTTCCATGGTGCAATTCTTCACGATATCCCTTGCTTGCTTGATCTTTAATCTCCAGTCAAGTTTGGAGAGTTTCCTATGGTCCTTCTTACTCATGGCAATGATAGCGGAATATCCTGCAACTTGCGGCAACTTGGTATCCAATCTCAACAAGTGGGTTACCCATTCGGGGAATGGATGCAATTCCATCTTCTCGGTAAATTCTTCATTGATGATCAGGTCCCCGCATAGCAGGTTCCCCACCGGGAAGATCTCTCTCACCCTGAAGTTCTCGTGCTCACTTGGCAAGTCCCCGGGCTTTACTTGGTATTCCATGAGGTGCGAGTATTCTGCAAGCTCGTTAGGATCGGTTTCGTGGGTTACGATCTTCATGTTCGATTACCGTGGATTTCAATGGTAGTGCTAAAATTTTAAAAATAATCGTGGAAATGCGATTGATGCCAGTTCAGCCCCAGATGTGCCCGATGATGACCAGCACGATGAGCGCAACCGATAGCAGGATCGTTGCCAGGGGTCCGACCTTTACCTTTGAAGATTCGTCCTGGTAAAAACGTATCAAGCCCGCTCCTCCCATGGGCATGCTCCCGCTTGATGATCGCCTTCTTGCACGCCTGCTCTGTTTTTTTGCCATGATGCATCAACTGACACCGGAAAATCAACCGGTGGCAAGTAAGGAATGCGCGCCCGGGTTCAAAAAGTTGTGGATGAAACCACGGTCACGTGGAAAGGTCTTTCTTTACTTGCTGGAAAAGCATCTCCGTGGGATCATCGAATGTTTTGATACGCGCCATGAAACTCTCCCGTTCCCGCCAGTTATTGGTTCTTGCTTTCAGGAGATCAATTCCTTTCTTGGCGATTTCACTGGGATCGCGTAGGTGCCATAATGGAAATCCATTTTCCCTCAAGAATGTCTCCTGGGGGGCGGTGTTCCCTGGGAAGAATTCGATAGATGGCACGCCAAGCAAGCTGGACTCCCGAACGATGGTTCCACCCCCGCTCATGACCAACGCGGAATAAAAACATGTGTTCGTCAGGTTGGGGATGAAATCGGTGATCTTGACGATCCCCCCATTGATTTCTTCCTTGAATTGTCGTTCCAACCTGTGCTGTTGTTCCTCATTCCTCCCGATGAGTAGATACGTCATTTTAGGGCAAGCAGCAATAATGCGCGGCAGGAAATCAGTGATCAAGGTATCCCCCGGAGTCATTGCATCCCTGAGATAACCCGCAGTTGTCATTTCGGAACGAACGATCACATACTTGTTTCTTTCCAAGTTTTGAAGTTCAAGCAAACTCTCGTCTGGCGTGAAGTGGGTAAGCCACCCCATCTCATCTATCCCGTTGTACCTGATAAGTTTCTCTCTCGTTGCGCCGAGTTCAAGGTATTGTTCCACGGGGATGCAGGCTGGCGTGATTACCTTATCCACATAGGGCAGGGTGAGCTTGCACACTGCCTTGCTCCTTGGTTCGTCATTGAAACCGATGGAAGGTATCCCCAGGCCATAGGAAATGCGAAGTGCTTCCGTGGATGCAAAGGTAACAAGATAATCTGGCGAGAATGCAAGAACGATGGGGAGCAACGCCTGGAGCCGGTGAATGTACGATTCGAGCTTTCCCAGCAGGCTACCTCCTCCGTGCTTGCCCACGGGAACATATACGACACCAAGAGAGTCGAGTATCTTGAACGTGGCATCGAAATCACGTGCTGTTACAAGTAGCGTGGCTCCCCCTTCCTTGAATCGAGAGAAAAGCGATTGGAATTGGATTGCTGCCTTTGGTTCTTCCATGTCCATCCAGATTCTTTTTCCGCGAAATGACATGATCCTCCTCTCGATACCAGGGCATAATTGGAACAAGTTACATGTAGAATTGCTTGATAGTGCTCGTCACGTGTTCCAATTGCCTTTGTTCCAAGTGCGAGTGGATGGGCAGTGAAATGACTTCACGCGCGAGTTGTTCCGTTATTGGAAGCTTGGTGGAAAGTCCGGCATCTATCATTGATTGTTGCTGGTGGATTGGAATACCGTAATGGATTCCAAATCCAATTTGATGCTCCCGCAAGTGTTTTGCAAGGGCATCACGCTTCTGGACCTTCAACGTGTATTGATGGTACACGTGGGTTAACCCATCAGGGACGAGGGGAGTTTCAATATCCGTAATTTCACCCAAGGACTCGGTGTAGTAGGAAGCATTTGCCTGTCGTTTTTGATTCCGGGAATCGAGCGTATCCAAGGATTGCCTGGCGATCACCGCGTTGGAATCCTGCATGCGGAAGTTAAAACCAACTGTCGAATGGATATATTTTGCCGATTGCCCGTGATTTGAATATAACTTGGCACGTTCATGGAGTTGATCGTCATCGGTCGTGATCAAGCCACCTTCTCCACCGCAGAACATGTTCTTGGTTGGGTAGAGTGAAAATGTGCCAATGTCTCCCAAAGAACCACATCGCTTGCCATGGTACATTGCTCCATGTGCTTGGCAGGCATCTTCGATGATGGCGAGATCATGCTTTTCGGCAATTTCCTCTAGTGAATCCATGGCTGCAGGTAAACCATACAGGTGCACTGGCATGATTGCCTTGGTTCGTTCATTGATCTTGGATGGGATGTCATCCACGCTCATATTGAAAGTTTCCCGATCCACATCCACGAAGATGGGCTTTGCACCAAAATTTAGAACCGCGTTTGCTGAGGCGATGAATGAAAAACTGGGAACCAATACTTCATCACCACGCTTTATCCCCAGTGCATGTAATCCGCATAGGATTGCTGCCGTTCCACTATTAACAGCCCTGGCATTTTTCACTCCAATATAATTGGCAAATTCCTTTTCGAGTTTGTGCACGTTTTTTGATTCCGCCCACATCCCGCTCTTGAGAACGTTAACCACTTGATCGATCGTTTCATCATCCAGGGAAAGGTTGATTATGGGAACTTTCATGGTAATATCACTCGCGGTTATCAAGGTATCCTGCCGCATGGTTACCAACGCGCATCGCTATTCAAGATTTGTGGTTCGTCCATGTTTCAAAAACCACGGGGTTTAAAGTAATGGATCTTATTTTCATGATGTGAAACATCTTGGACTAGATGGATGAAATATCATGGATGCCATACATAGGAAGCTGATATTTGGTTGTATCAACGCGATCTTCGCTGCAACCGTTATAACGGTCGTGTTACTTGATTTTACTGGCATGTACAAATGGATTGACGTATTCATGAGTAATTTCATAAAGGACCCATTATTCTGGGGTGTCTTGATCACCGGTATTTTATTGGAAAGCGAGTTTTTCCAGTGGGTCAGGCGGTCCAAGAGAAGCGGGATTACAGATCTCGTGTTCATTCTATTCATGTTCCTTCTCATGCTTTTCCTAACAGGGGACCTTCTTACGGGTATCATGGGTGCTTTCTCCATATACTTGGTAATCGGAAGTTTTGAGCTCAAGGAACACGAGGTAATCAACAAGGTCATCCTGATCAGCGCAATCACGTATAATGTTCTTTTTGCAGCAGGATTGTTCGACTTTTTTTACAATCGAATCGCTCCCGGGCCCCCAATTGACCTGATGGATAAAATGTTCTCTCTCACGTTATGGATCATTCTCATTCTTGGTTTCGTCTTTTTCGGTCGAAAATACATCGTGGTGTGGCGGTTCATGAGTCCACAGTACATCACCCTTGCCTTGTACCTCCTATCTTGGTTACTCATCACCACCATCGGGTTCCTGTTCAAGATCCAGCAAATCTTTAACTGGATTTTTCCCACCCTACTTGCCACGAATATCTTCGTGTACCTGTTTACCGGCGTTTTCATTGATAAGTTCCTTGGCGTGAAGCCAATAAATGATTATATCGGGGAAAAATCCACGCGAATCACGAAGATGGTTGAGAACGTTCAGGAAAGGATAGGTTTGGAGGGACGCGTGAAAGTCGGATATGGGAGATATCCCATCATCAATGCAATGGCTTATGGTCCCTTCTTTGATAAGCGAATTTGCATTATTGCACCAAATCTTGAATTACCTGAGGATGAATTGGAAGCCATTATTGCACACGAGCTTGGCCATCTCAAGTTCAATCATCCATTCAAGCTTCTTATGATCAACGTGATAGACCTTCTCATCAGGTGGTTCGTTGGTTTACTTCCCGGGTTTTATATTCCTGCAACCTATTATGACATCACGTTTGGTAAGAATTTCATGATGTTCGGGATAGAATTGGATATAATTTGGTTCATCATCCTGAACTTGCTTGTTTTTGCATTCCTCTACGTGTTCGTGCGTATCATGGAAGCACATGCTGATGCCATCGTGAAGAAGGTTGGGCTTGGAGAACAATTGGCTAAGGCACTGTATAACTTGGAAAGCTATTACGCGCTTGGTCGCCAAGTCGGTGTGAATGTGGTTTTACTAGCAGACGAGAAATTGGATAAAAAGCACGAGATTATTAATTACATCTATGCCGCTAGGGCATTGAATAATCAGCTCTACAAGCCATCACGCCTCACTGGCTTGACCATCTTGTTGAATAGCCATCCCCCCACGTTCCTTCGAATTGCTAACATGCTCCTGGATGATGATGAAGTTTATAGCGCGTGGCAGGAGACCTTACTTCCCATGAAACTGTTTCGGAAGAAAAACGTGGTAAGTTTCTCCCATAAAATGGAAGAAATCCGTGGAAAATTGGATGATATCACGAGAAAAAAATTCGTGGAGAAATTTTCCAAGGAAATACATGGTGATCTTCCCAGCTTCCTTGAAATGTTGCGACTCCATTGGAATAAGGATAATTGCGTGGGAAGGCAAGTTCTCGCCATCGATAAACTGCTTGAACTCGTGAAACACGTTAAAATCACCGGCATACAATATAGGAATTCAATCACCGTTCCTTGGGTATACATGGCGGATCGTGTAAATGATGAAAGCTCGAGCAATGATCCCTTGGAAATGAATCCCGATCACGTGGACTTGAAGCTAGTGCAAAACGGGGAAACTTACCTCATAAAGAAGGAAAAGCAGGTAACCCTTGAAGAAGTCCTTGATGGAAAGAAAAAGAAGGACATTGAATGTAACGTGAAGATACGGGGTGAAGATAACCGTGATACGATCAAGTATTCATTGATAAAAAACCAGTTGAGCAAGGAATTCTTCAAGGCTCTCGTAGGCTCACCAATCTTCTGGAATAATAATGAGGCTATAGAAGTGTTCGAATGCGTCGATTTCATGGATGCCGAGTCTATTAAAGATATTATCCTTGTTGGAAAAAAGCATGGTAATGGAGAAACCCGAAAATTCGATATTGTAAACTACAGGTTCAACACTGGAAGGTTGGTTCTGGTTATTCACTCCGATGATAGATACCATCAGGGCTATTTCGATTTCCTCAGATGGTGCATGGAGCAAGAAGTGCTTTTCAAGTTATTCCTGAAAAAACCGGTGAATAATGATCACTCATGCAAGGTGAGCTCCGTCGATCCAATTGGAGGAACCATTGAATTCGAGGATACATTCGAAGATCGATTGGAAGCGAAGCTGGATGAAATCGATTACCTGCTCCTGGAGCATGATTCCATTTCCCTCAAGGGAATTGAAAATGAATCCTTCATGCAAAAATTGGCGTATGCCATTGGTGAGTTAAGGCATTCCATAGCTTGGATCCCCCGTTGATGAATGGAACAAGTGAAATAATGATGGAGGATAGGGAATTCAAGGTGGGCTTCTGCGTGAACCCGATCGCGGGTATGGGGGGAAGCGTGGGGCTCAAGGGAACCGATGGCAGGGAAATCTTGGAGAAAGCCATCGAGAGGGGTGCGGAACCACGAGCAGGTGAGAGGGCCATGGCGTTCTTGAAGGCATTAGTTCCCATCATTTCCCGGATTACCTTCCTGGTACCAGAAGGGGATATGGGTGCTCGATGGCTGCGGGAATTAGATGACGAGCGTGTAGCCCAAGAGATCATGCTAGCAAGCATACCCGAGCGCACCACCAGGGAAGACACGATATCTTTCGTGCGTGCCGTGGTGGAAGAAGTGGATATCATTGTTTTTGTTGGTGGTGATGGCACGGCTCGGGACGTGCTGGAGGGATTGCAGGGATTCCAGGAATCGAACATTCCCGTTATTGGCGTCCCGGC
>WJJB01000180.1 GCA_014729935.1 Candidatus Bathyarchaeota archaeon
AGAATAGCCTTCAACCCTATCTTCTCTTTCTCCAACTCCTCTATCGTGAGAGCCTGGGCATCCATCTTCAACTGCAATTCTTTAATGGTCCCCTTCAACTTATCAATGGATCGGTCGCGAGTTTCTATTGCCTCTTGCAACTGCGCAAGGCCTTCCGAAGAGTCAGACACGTTTTGCAATATTTCCTGCTTTTGCGACTCCACCACGTTTTCTAATTCGTTTACACGGTATTGCAATTCCTCTTTCTCGGATTTCACGCTTTCATTTGCCAAGGACAATTTTTCTATTTCTGCATTCAGTTTTGCATTCTTTCCATCGATTTCACTGATGATATCATCCTTTTGCGATAGTTGCTCAAGTTTTTTCTGTATTTCTCCACTAAGTGCTGTATTTTCGCCGATCACGTCAACAACTTGTTGTTTTAATTCCCTAATTCGTTCTTGGAGCTCATCATTCTCGGCTTCTAGTTTTTCAATAATTTCATCCTTTTTCTCGTCTATTTCAGCATCGATGATACCCGATTCCATTTGCTCCTTCAAATCAGCAATTTTGGATTGGAGCTCGGCAACATCATGCTTTAATTGATCATTTTCGGCTTTCAGTGATTCCGAAAGGCTTGATTCTTCCTCCTCGGATCCTAGTTGAACTGATCTTGCTTGAGCCAGTTCCTCCTCCAACGCTTTAATCGATTCCTGCCTCTCCCGTTCCAACCGCTCGATTTTTTCTTGCATTTCCCGTTCTTTTTCCTTGATGAGATTGGTTTTCCCATCAAGCATTGTTTCCAAATTATCAATCTTTTCTCGTAGGGTGTCTAGGGTGCGATTCAGTTCTTCTTCAGTTCGCTCGTATCTTGCCAAGTCCTCACGGAGCTTCTCGTTATTCTCTTGAATCAAACGTAGTTTCTCCTTCATGCTGGGCTCAGCTGCTTTCCTTCCATCATCATTGCTTTCCTCCCATCCCAGTGCAACTAGAGTGCTTTTCATGAGGTCCTTGTCTTCTTCTGGTTCTTGATTACCATCATTCTCGCGTGGATCTTGATCTTCCATTGTCTTCTTGGCACCTTGACACGTGCGGTACGGGAACTCGATCTTTTCCAGTTTCTAATAATGTTCCTATAGATCTTAACGATGTAGCATCCTTTTGAATTTATCCGTCTTGCGAAAGAAAACCTGCTCCTTCAGGGGAAGGATGGATTTCGCCTTGTTTTCCAGAACTTCGATAGACTGGCATGCTGTTGAACTACCACTGCCTAAACTAAAGGACGTGGCTTTCTGGCGGAAAACGGGTAAACGGTGGATTTGATGTCCAGATCGTGTCGCGATGGCCACGCGACTCGAGCATTCCATCAACGTCTCAACGCGTTGAACAATGTACCGCGGGAAGGCATACTTATCGAAATCGCGCAGGAGAGGTCAACACGACCACGGTGATCGATGAAAGAAGAATCCACGCCCTCTATATGGCGTGGTAGTTCAACCTAGAGAACCGCTCACTAGACATGAACCAATCCCTTCCAATCTTCAGCTAATTAAGAAATGCTGCGTTGTATATCATGTCATAGATGCCGGAAGATCCATTCAAGGAATTCAAATACGTTCCCAAGACAAGCGAAATCTTGGAGGCAGCCTTCAATCGAGCAAATAAGATGGCAGGTAAAGTGGGCAAGAAACCAACTCACGTGATGAGAGTGAAGAAATCCGAGATTCGCAGGATAGAAATTGCCTTCGATTATACCATCGATTACCTTGCTGGCATCGTGAGCAGCGTGCCAGACTTGGGCAGGTTATCGAAATTCTACGTGGACTTGGCACAAATTCTCGTTGACAATGATTTGTTGCGCAAGAAACTCGGGCGCATATCTGGTAATATCAAGGTCTTGGACAAGCTCAAGAGGGAGCACATTAGCAAGGTCAGCGCTGCATCTGGATTGAACGTCATGAAGGGAATCCGAAAGCAGGCATTTGGACGCATGAAGTCCGTGTTGGACCGGCTTGAAGGGGATTTCAAGTATCTACGCGCCACCAGGAAAAAGCTAAAATCACTTCCCGTCATCCATGAATCGCTTCCTGCGATCGTTCTGGCAGGATACCCAAACGTGGGGAAAACATCATGCATTAATAATCTCTGCGGGAGTAAATTGAAAGTGGCGCAATATCCCTTCACAACAAAGGAGATAAGTATTGGATTATTCGAAAGAAACTTCCAAAAAATCCAAGTTATCGATACACCTGGAATTTTGGACCGACCGATGAAAAAGCGTAATAAGATAGAATTGCAGGCAATCCTTGCCATCCAAGAAATCGCCGATCTCATGTTGTTCTTAATAGATCCAAGCCAACATTCAGGATTCCCATTACCAGCCCAACTTGCTTTACTTGATTCAATATCAAAGGCATTTTCGACCACCCCCATGATGGTTATCATCAACAAGATTGACGTGCTCGACGCGGGAACGCTTGAAAAGATGTGCAGGAAAATCAGGAATCCAACAGGAGGGGCAATCGTTCGATACTCGGCAAAGACCAGGGAGAATGAATTAGAAATGTTGGAAGCAATAGATAAGGTTCTCCAAAAAAGACAGGAAGGGGACCCGGGAAAATGGAAAACCTTGAAAACGTGAATAAACCTGGGCGAAGCATCATCTTCATCAATTATAATAAAGAAAACAAGTACAGCTGGGCAAGCCTGGTGGGAGCTCTCGAGGAAAGTGGCATCTTTTACTCGGGAGGCCTCATCTTGGAGACGATGAATGGTGAAGCATCCATGGAAAAGTGCCTCCATGATCTCTCCACAGGGAAAATCGAACACCTGCATGTCTTGATATCTACTCCCAGTTCAAATGCAGGGGAGGATATCGCGTTTATCCAACGTGTACGGGATAAAGCAATGAATCATGGTCTCAATTCGTGCGTGACCATTATCTCGGGCGGACCCCATGCCTCGGCACGTCCGCTCGATATGCTAAATGCTGGAGCCGATGCCGTAGTTATGGGTGAGGGTGAGGAATCTATCATCAAATTTTTCGAGTCGGTCATGCAACATGATGGAAAAAATGATGACGGGATTCCTTCTGTCATGGAGATCCTTGCAGACGTCCCCAATTGTTGTTTCAGGGTTCCGGGCGAGGTGGGGGTGAAACGAACACGGGTAAAGCAAACGAAAACGCTAGATACGTGCCCTGCACTGGCGAGTAATCATCGAATGTTCCGCCCGGTGGAGATCACCCGTGGATGCCCCCATGGATGCTACTTCTGCCAGACAAGTTACCTTTTCGGAAGGAAGAGACGGCACAGGACCATAAAGAATACAGTGAAATGGGTGAAAAAGGCAGTTAGGTTGAAATTTGATAAGCTGTGGTTCACCACCCCAGATGCATTTTCATATCTCATGAAAGGAAAGCAGGTGAATGTTAAAGGGATAACCACGTTATTGAAAGAACTTTCACGAATTCCCGGGCTTGAACAAATCTTTTTCGGAACATTCCCATCTGAAGTAAGGCCTGAACACGTGACCCAGGAAGTGATTGACGGCATCGCTCCTTTCATTGCAAATCGCCGGTTCATCGTGGGAGCGCAATCTGCAAGCCCCGAGTTGCTGAAAAAAACCCACAGGGGACATACTGTGGCGGATATATGGAATGCCATCGATATCATTACCAGCAGTGGTTTCAAGATCGACTTGGACTTCATATTTGGACTTCCAGGGGAATTAAAGGAGGATGTAATCGAAAATATGGATTTTCTAAATGAAATCTTGAAAAACAAACGCGTCCGCATCCATAGTCATGTATTCATGCCGTTACCTGGTACGCCATTCGAGAACGAGAAACCAGGAACATTGGACGGTGAACTCGAGTCCAAGCTTGGTACGTTCGCCAAAAACGGCCGCCTCTATGGGGCGCGCCATCTCGAGGAAAAAAGTAGCGATTTATGAATCCATGTATCAGGCCCTGATTCCCAGTTCATCCTTCAAGATTCTCAGTTTTTCAAATTTCAACTTTTTGCGGGAAACCACGCCGATGATTTTCCCTTTCTCGCTGATGATGCCAACGCGAGACAACTCGTTGGCTTCCATCATTTCCAAGACATCAAGGGCATCTGTATTTCTCTTGACTGTCCTTATTTCTTCCATCATTTCGACGGGTTGCATTTCCAAGGGATTTTTACCATCTGCAATGAGTGCAAATATCGCCTTGTCTGTGATCATGCCACATACCTTTTCCTCATCATCAACCAAGAACACGGAACCCACGGTGTTCTCGATCATGCTCTTGGCAATGGCTGCAATGGAAGCGTGTTGATTACGTGTCACGAGCTCTGTTCTTGCAAGCTCGATGATGGGTTTTTGTCTCATAAGTGGTGCATCTCCCTGTCACTTGGATTTCCTTTATGTCGCACATGATGGGCCATTGAAATGCTTGCCGGTTAAATGCATTTATATCCTTTGGGCGATTTCTTCCAGGATTTTCACTGAGCGTATGTTTTCTTCATCGATATCTGGAATATTGCCAATATCTATCGCGATGTATCCATCAAAACCGTGCTTGTCCAACGCCCGCAAGGTACCTTCCCAGTCCACCGTGCCTTTTCCAACACCAAGGTGCAGGTTATCTCGGCCGTCATTATCCGAAGCATGAACGTAAAAGATCTTCCGATTGAGTTTTTCCACAGAAAGCGGGATTATTTCCTTGCCCCCATGCAAGTGCCCCGTATCAAGCACTGCCCCAAAATTCTCTGAATCGACCCAATCCATTAGGCGTAACATTGCATCGCTATTTGCAATGGTTTCTCCCACCCGGGGTTCCATGCATAATTTTAAACCATGGTCCATCGCGATTTCGTTGCAAGCCTTCACCGAATCAACCACGAGGTTCCAATGATCTTCCCACTTGAAATTAGGATCAACTTCCACCTTCAAGTCCACCCCAAACTTGATGCTATCCTTGTAAGGAAGCTCGCTCTTGAATTGCAACGGCGGAACGAAAGAATCTAATTGTATCATGGGACAATCAAGATAAACCGCTAATTCAGCACTTTTCTTGAAGAAATCAAGATGATCCTGCCACCCTGGACGGAGCAGTGCCTCGTTCACGCTGCAAAGATTGATCACTTTCAAACCCAAGCTATCTACATGTTCCTTCAATTCTTGCTTGTGTTCCAGCTGCGTGTTCAAGTTTTCCGTCCGGATGGTTTCAATTTCAATTGCCTTGAATCCCAATCCCGCCATGTCTTCAATGGCTGAAAAGATGTCCTCTATCTTATTCACGTATTGGTATTTCGAAATGGCATATAACCAAGCACAAGAGGTCTTGATATTCATTGCGTTTTTCCACCTTCTCACGTTTCATGTCGATTAACTTGACTATTTTAACCATCTAAATGTTTTTAAGGTTTGTATTGAAATGTTAAATACTAGGTACGTGAGATTAAAGGGAAATTGATCCTCTCCCAAGAGTTGCTCACCATTGAATCGAGTTTGAGGGAATGATTTGACATGTCCATGAAATTCGTCCGAAGGGGAAAAAAGAGACTCCTGAAAGAAGAATGGAAGGAAGCAGAGGAAGAGTTTGTCAAGGCAGTTGAAACCAATGATATATCTGCCAAAGGATGGTATTACTTGGGTATATGCAGGGATAAGCAGGACGACCCCGATGGTGCCATGTTTTCTTTCAAGAAAGCCATGTCTGCTGCTAAAATGCAAGATCCAGATGACGTGGAGGTAATCAGGAATTCCCTCTTCGCACTTGCAGAAATTCAGATTAAAAGCCAGCAATTCATTGCCGCAATGGGATATCTTAGGCGGATCAACAAGATGGATTTCAAGGATAATGAATTAAGGGGACGCGTGTGGGGGCAGCTCGGTGAGATATACGAGAAACTCAATAAACTGGAATACTCACTTTTCTGCTACAGGCAGGCACAAAAAATGGGAAATCGGAAGTACCGCAAGCAAATTTCGAAATTCGAACGCGATGGATATAAACCTGATGACCCTGAAGATAAGAACAGCCCGAATATCTTGAAAAGGAAGGCAGATATCCTTTTCAACCAACAAAAATTCGAGGATGCAATCAAGGCTTACCAGCAAACAATTGAGATGAATAATAACACAAAGGTTCTCAGGGATTCTGACCATGCCGACGTGGTAATGAAGATCGCATACGCATATATCAACTTGCAAGATTTTAACAGCGCCAGGCATTATCTCATGGAAGCAAAACGACTCTACGCCAAGGCGAAGATGGAAGACGAGCTCAAGGTAATCGATTCCACCCTGAATAAGATAAATTCCTTGATGGCAGTATAACAATAGTAGGCTAAAGTCCCTACTTTTAATCCAATGAATCTATTCTTTCTTATTCTTCAATCCATTGTGATTTTAGAGAATTAGGTTACGTTAAAAATGTGGAGAAATTGTTGGAGCCAAGCACCAAAAAAAGGATTAAAATAATGGCTTGCTTAAGCCAATCTCACTTTTTCTTCTTCTTTTTCTTCTTATCCTCCAACTCGGGTGGTGTTTTCGGTGAAAAGGGTTGCTTCTCTTCCTTATCCAGTACCTTTTTTCCATCCTTACCAATCTCATCCTTCATCTTGAATAAGGTCGCCGAACTCTTCCCTAGTTCCCCTTTCCCCTTGCTTGGGGGCTTTTGTCCTGGAGAGGGGGTAGTGGGTGGTCGTGGCTTGGATGGCTTCACTGCTGGCACCTTGGCTTGGGATGGTTTCGGTCCCCTTAAAGACATGGAGGGCGCAGGTGTCCCTTTAGCAGGAGCTGAGGGAGTTCCTGTCTTCTTTCCAGCATCTTGGACGCGGGTGAGGCCAAAGATCAACCTAACCATTTTATCTACATCCTTGAAGATGCGGACGTTTCCCTTCCATTCCTTGAGGGTTTCTTGATACG
>WJJB01000181.1 GCA_014729935.1 Candidatus Bathyarchaeota archaeon
ATGGCACCACCAAATCCTGCCGTGCCGTGTCCCTTGAAATGGGTATGCATGATCAAGAGATCCGTTTTTTCAAGCTTGCCTGCCACCATGATTTCTTTGAAATATTTCCCCGGTACCTTCACTGGAAACCAATCTAGCCCCACCTCACCGTCCAGCATGGTCACGGGGCATCCCATGGTGTCCGGGGTAAAACCGTGGCGCTTGGCACATTCCAAATATTCATCCTGTGCTGCCCTGCCCGCGTATAATCCATCCCCGTGGGGCATCCCTGCTCCGCAGGATTCCGCAACATAGACATCCTCGACCCTGAGCTGCTTGACATAGTCGACAAGCAATCGAGCATAAGACGGCCTCATGTACCGCGTGTTGGATAGCGCTCCAAAATGAGTCTTCACGCATACTTTACTGTCGGGTGTAACCCTTTCCGGGAATTCCAATTCGTCCAGCAATACTTGGGTTTTCACAGCAGATAAACTGCCAAATTGATTCAACGAACGTGCATTCAAGAAATAAACTTTGGATCCCATGGCGTCAACTAAAACGCGTTCGGTATTAAGCGTTATGCCCGCTGGTGAAATCCAATAGGGTACCGTCTCTCCCAAGACTGGGGACAAGCGCACGCGATATTTCCGCCAAATTCAAGGAAAAAACTTGGTGGGATGCCACAAAGGTTATTATCGCCATTTCATATTGATTAGCTGTATGAAAGCTGGGTCCCCAATGAAAATGCTGGTAACGGACGATAACAAGATTGCCCGAAAATTGTTAGTGCTCCTCGAGAAACGGCGGAGGCACAGGCATTCCAGGAATAGCATTTATTATTACAAGGTCCGTTCCAGGCGGGAAACCTTCCTGATCGTGTCCACCAATGGCCACCTGCAGGTCTTCCAAAATAGCTCGATATACAAGTGGACGGGCATCGATCCAAGGAAGATCATAGAGGATCCAAATTCAGTTATTCCCATCTTGAACGCGTTTAACAAGGATAATTATTATAACCTCCAGAACTCATTCACGAGGGAAAATATCACGGAGTGCATCTTGGCAATCTCACCCGACATCACATCGCTAACCATCATGATCAAGGAGCTTGGAAACCTGCTTGGTAAGGTCGAGTATGATGATGGCGTGTGCAAGATACCCCTCGTATCCTTGGAGCCCCGGTACATTTTTCACCAGCTCAAGAGTCCTTCTCCCATCACTTTCAAGGACAGGAAACTTGCCGAGGCAGAATACCTCAGGAGTTACCTGGATGCCATCATTTCTTTTAGCATGACGCAACAATTGACCTACACGATAAAGCGTTGCATCAAGGAAAATCCTGAAGCCTTTGACGAATTGCACGATGTATTGAAAAAAGATTTGCGCAATCGCAAGAACTTGCTTATCCCCATCAGCAGGGTTCAAGCGCTCATTCTCAACCTTGTCCATGAAAATACCAGCATCGTTGAGGAAAGGAATAACCAGATCGATGGTAACGGGGAATATTCCAAGCTGGTTGAGTTATCAAGCAAGGAAAATCATGGTAGCCAGGTGGTGCATAGCATCCTGGTGAAAGTGCGAGATGATTCTGGGAATCTTCACCGTTTCAAGGTTGATGCCTCCAATTTCAATTCCGAGGAAGATGCAAGGGGATTCATCAACAAGGTACAAGGGATGGAGCGCGCACGGATAAAAGATCTGAAGGAGGAAAACGAAGCGGTCTTTCCGCCAGCACTCCACGAGGTTTCATCGCTCGTTGAAGAAATTGCCTCGATCCATGGCTTTCCAACTACCTACACCTACAAGATATTGCAAGATTTATACCATGACGTGCTGATTTCCTACCCGAATCCCATTGAATTCAAGGTTGCTTCCTTGCAGTTGAACCATGGTGATTTGATTAGTGCCTGCAAGCGCATCGAGGAATTAGAGGATGTCTGCCGTGAAATCGAGGATGATTTGGAGGGGGGGCAGGAAACCATTCAAGGCATTTCTGCCAGGATCAACGAGCAGGAGAACGTGATACTACCCCTTCGCATCATGACAAGTAAAGATCCACCATTCAAGAATCGTCCGAACCACTGGAAGGTATACAGTGAGATAGTGAAGCGATACGTGATGCAATTCACCAAACCTGCAACAAGGAAGGTGAGCCGGTTCACTCTTTCTTTCAAGAGAAAACTGGAATGCAAGGCAATCTCTTCATCCATTTCCAAGGAAGGATTCCTCTCGCGGTTTCCCGCGCCAGGCATGCAATCAGCCGGACAACCAAATCTCGATGTCCTGAAGAGCATCGAGATCGAGGGATTCACGATTGATGATTCCAATGAGAAAATTACCTACCTGACAGATGCATCGCTACTCAAGAAGATCAAGGAAACAGACCTCGGTGACACGGTTTCTTTCCTGCTGATGATAGAGAAATTAATTGCCAACAATTACCTCCAAGTGGTTAACAAGCACTTGAAATTGACAAAGCGTGGAACCGAAATTGTGAAATTTCTCCAGTACACGTATGATTTCCTTGGTTCGGTTGATTTTTCAAAGCATTTTGTAGAGAGCATAAAATCCTTGGAACATTCAACCGATGAAAGTGACCTTAAACGAAACATCGCCCAATTGAAGGAGGATCTGCTCAGGAATTACCTTGAGAAGTTCGACGAGTCTCGGGAGCGGGCAAATACTTACTTGATTAGCAAGGGTATCCAAGATCTCGATTCGAGGGAACCGGGGAGCCATGCAAAGAGCAGGTTCGAGACCATACCGGAAACCATGTTGTTTTGCTCATGCGGTAGCCCAATGCGAACCATCGAAACGAAGCATGGACGCAGGTTCCTTGCCTGCGAGAACCGTTTGGAATGTGGTAACACAGCTGCACTTCCCAACGATGGGAAGATCACCGTTCTTACCAAGACTTGTTCCATTTGCAATGGTCACGTGCTCAAGATAGATGATTCTAACCGGGGCATATACCTTTTCTGTCCCAATTGCTGGACGCAGAATTACAGGACCGATGACGAGTTGGAAATCGGGTATTGCGCGACATGCGTGCAACGGGAGTATTGCTGGACCGATGATGACGATGAGGATTCACTCAACCTGCTTTGGAATCTCAGGAAGCAACATGAGAAAGCAATTGAGATCTGCCCACGATGCCAGAAATGGCCCATGATGGTGCTCGAGGCGGATGATAATGGTTTATCGACCTTGGCATGTGAAAATCCATTTTGTAGTTACCGGATCGATATTCCGACTCCGATCGCAAGAAACTTAACCCCAACCACCAAGAAATGCCTGATTTGCCCGATGAATGCTGCCAAATTCAAGGCTAGGAATGGTAAGGAGTACCACGTGTGCCCCAATTGCCTGCACGAGTATTACAAGACTCATCGCCGCGAGATCGGATTCTGCATGGGGTGTGTTTATCACGACGCCTGCTTCATCGGTCGCACCATTCCAGAAACAAAAAAAACCCTAAAAGAAGCAGTGCAAAAAAATCTTGAACAACAGGCCGTCAATCCAGAGTGATGATCCGTCCCTCCGCGTAATCCTTCCAATCACGCCCGATGAAGAATGCTCCTGCAAAGAATAACACGAGACCCAAGTAAAGATCGAGCTCGGTTCCAAGCAGGATGAACACCAAGCCAACAAATAGAAATAACAACCCGAGGACGGTTTCGTGGATATGATACCCACCTGCACTCACCTCGTACACGTCAACATTCACGAATCCCGCCGATCTCGCGATCAGGACGCCAATCAGGCTCGTGAGGAAGAACATGAGAATAACCGTCAACGAGCCCGTTAGAAATAATCGTTCGGGGAATATCACAAGTAAAAATGCTGCCAAGGCAGCGCCACTTCCAAACATGGCAAGTACCATTGCCAACCGTTTCTTTCCATCATCTCCCGTGGACAACCTGTATTCTTCACTAACAAGTGGTTTAGAAGCATCTTGATCCTTATCATCAATGGCTTTTTCAAGATTTTTTTTTGAACCAGATCCCGCGGTGACCAGCAGGAAGCCCAGGGATAGAAATAACACGCAGCATGCAGAAATCACGTCATGAATCAAAGTTCCCTTTGAAAACAACGAATATAGCCACGTGATGATAGATATTGCGTGGAAAAGGCACAAGAGTGCAGCAAGTAGCACAATCAGGAAACCGATCCTGCGCAGTGAATGGGAAAAATTAAAATCCATGAGAAAACCAAACCCTAGTGCATTAATGAGGTTTCGCACTAGGAATGATTTCAAATCGTGGTGAAGATCATGGATGAGGACGATGTCTTTGCAAGTATCGAGATAGAAGAGGACGAAGTGGATCGCGAGCTGGACAAGGAACGAGACGAGACCACGTTTGATATTGACATGGAAGCAGACGAAAAACGCGAGGAAGCCTATGATTTCGTGTCCACCATGTACAAGCGACATTTTTATGTTTTATTCATTGCGAGCATCGTCTCAGTCGTTAACCTTATCATCATGTTTACCATCGTGAGCTCGGTAACCTGGGCAAGCACCGGCCAAAGGGTGATCGCGTTTAACAGTGGCATCATTGCATTCTCAATAGCTAATATCATCTTGATGCCGCTCATCGAGAAAACTATTTACGTGCAAGATGATTGGACCCTCACCAGGCTGGGAATCCATGGGTTTTCATCGAACCATGCTCTCAAGTCACTCGCGGCAGGAACATTTCCCCTTGTTTTTCTGCTTGTCCCCCTCGTTTCAGGACAG
>WJJB01000182.1 GCA_014729935.1 Candidatus Bathyarchaeota archaeon
CACGTCATCATGCTCTGCGAGCATCTGGTTCCACAAGAAACGACAGCACCCGAACGTTTTGTTCAACATTTCCTCTTGTGCCACGTTCGGGTAGATGCGGAACTTGTAAGCGATGTCAATCTTCACGTGCAAGCCTCCCCCGTTGTTCCTCGATGTAGTGCTTGAGCACGTCGATGGACACGTTGCCCGTCGTGGCGATGAAGTAAATCCTTGGAGCGGGATCGTGATTTCATCATCGTGGCAGTGGCTGCTTCAGCCAAGGAGTTCATTGATGCGTGTATCATCAATCAAGTTGCGATATTTTCCTCGGCTCGCGATGGGGATGGAAATCAAAGACGCGCGGGATATGATAGGCATCCACTGGCGTGATGTGCCAGGCAACATCATCGTGCAAGATGGTTGCATTGAATGAACCCCTAAGGTGCAAGGCAGGGAGCGATCCCCTCCCGCTGAACAAGATGGCTCCATGGATGGAATAGCATGCACATTTATTCCTAGCTGCAGCATGCTCCATCGAGAGAAGTAACGCCAACTGGGCAAGGAGTTCCTATCATAAAATACCGGCATCCATGTCTCGCAAGTGCCCTGCAACGACCACCCGATGGTCGGGAAATCTTTTAATCCCGTGGCTTTTTCTAATGACTGGGATTGCGCGCCCCGGTGGCTTAGGGGTTATATCGCTGCTTTCACGCGAGACCACAGCGCCACCTTGGTAAGGTGGAAATCGAGGGTTCAATTCCCTCCCGGGGCTTTTCATGGTGCCCCGCGCACCGCCCCCATCAACCGTACTCCCACGCACCCACGCCGGTGTAGCATAGCTTGGTTAATGCGCAAGACTCATAATCCACGCCACGCGCAAAGGGTCATCGTCCCGCACAGGGACGACTCCAAGGCATGCGAAATCTTGAGATCGAGGGATCAAATCCCTCCACCGGCACGTTTTTTCAATTCGGTATTGGGGTGAATTACTTGACCAGGTTTCACGGGATGATCGGAGCGATCGCGCCACCAAGGGCCAAGGCATTCCACGGGTATCACTTGCCCCAGCCAAACTGCCAGCACGCGGTTATTACGGACTCGGGAAGAGCACTGAAGCCCACGAGACAGCGGGATTGGAAACCACGGGAAGGATACCAAGGAGTAGCTGTATGCTGCAAGAACGTTTTTAAGATTGGTGGCTCTCCCATTAACAACTAGAAATTGAAATCCGGTGAGCATGATGGAACGAGACCAGGGGGAACCGCAGATGAGTACCAAGCGCGCGGGATTAGACGAAACCGAGCAGCAGGCATTGCATGACTTGGAGCAGGTAGCCTGCAAATCTATCTGCGTCTTGGATGATGGCGTGAAATGGAACTCGTTCGGCATCGGCATCGAGGGTGGTCATGTCCGGCAGCTCGGGCTCTACGGACTGGCTCTCCACACCCTTCCCGTCTCGCTGGGAAATTTCTCCAAGCTTCAAGCACTATACCTCGGGAAAAACCAGATCTCTTCCCTACCTGCCGAAATTGTCAATTTGACATCGCTCCAATGGCTGGATCTTCGTAAAAACCAACTAAAGACGCTTCCTCGCGAGATTGGTAGATTATCATCCCTGGAAACATTTTACGTGCAACGGAATCAGCTATCCTCCCTGCCTGAATCGATAGGTGACCTTGAGATCCTTCAAAACCTAAACCTGTACATGAACAGGTTAACATCCCTGCCAAGGACAATGGGAAATTTAGCATCGTTGGAGATACTGAACCTTGGCTTAAACAAACTATCCACGATTCCAGACGAGATTGGCAACCTGTGCAATTTGAGGGTGTTATCTCTATACAGCAACAATCTCATTTCGCTTCCCGAATCGATGGGCAACCTTGAATCACTGCGGGAGCTCAAGCTGTACCAGAACAAATTAACCACCCTTCCTGAATCAATAGGCAAGCTCGAATCGCTAAAAGTGCTCGATCTTCACTGGAACCAGCTGGTTTCGATTCCTCGCATGTTCGGCAACCTTGTTTCGCTGGAACGGGTGGACTTGAGCGGCAACAAGCTATCATCTCTCCCCGAAACCCTTGGCAATCTTTCCTCGCTCGTGCTGCTAAATCTTGGATTCAACGTGCTCACATCCATTCCTCGAGCGATGGGCAACCTTGCATCGTTAAGGACGCTAGAGTTGTCTCGAAATAACCTGCCCTCCCTCCCAGAGACGATGGGTGATCTTTCCTCCTTGCAGAAACTCACGCTCGATAAAAACCAACTCACGTCGCTTCCTTCCACGATTGGTAATCTTACCTCGCTAACGTGGTTGAATTTGGAAAATAACCAATTAATCTCCCTCCCTGAATCGATCACCAGGCTCGGTTCATTGTACAAGCTCATCCTTAGGGGCAATCCGGTAGCCTCGGTTCCAGGTAGCACGGGAGAGCTCATCGATATCCTGGGGCAGGGGGGGTGCGAGGTCGTCACGTGATGGGTGTCATGGATGCCTGGTCCGCCAGATCATGGACCCTTTCGATAGTCAGCGTGGATACCACGTGCCCCGTGGAAGGCGGCTTGAATGAATTGGATACGGCGATCAAGCGTCTCCATCGCAGGAAACCGTGTTCTTTTAAATCACGCATGCCACAGAGCTTCCAGCCTCTTTCTTGATGCAAGCGTCTTGAAAATGAATTTCAGCTCCCCAGCATTGAAACGCATCAAGATTCATGAATCCCGGGGACCCGTGAATTCCTGTAATGAGGCGATAATGACCGAGAACTGGAGCCAGTCATTCATGCGCGCATTCAGGCGAGATGCTTCCACCAGGATGAAAAAGAAAAAATATTCAATGCATGTTAAGGCATACCTTGAACGAAGCCATTAGCCATGGACGCACCGCTTCCGGGAGAATATCACCACGGTGGCAATCCCCGCAAGCGTGAAAAGGGGGAGTAACCAGAAGCCTGGAATCTTGTTCGTGGAATCGGGTTTTCCGGGGTAATCTTGATCATCCATTGGATCGGTGCCCTCGATGATTTCGGCACCATCATCATGTCCATCGCCATCGGAATCTGCATTGGTTGGATCCGTGCCATGAGTTTCCAATTCATTATAATCGTTCAAACCATCTCCGTCTGTATCGATATCGTTGGGATCCGTGCCGTTTGCTGATTCCTCACCGTTCGACAACCCATCCCCATCCAGGTCGAGACCTGCATCGTCGCAAAACACGCTCAATCCATGCGTCATTTCGAACCCATCATGCATTCCATCGCCATCGGTATCTTGATTCCACGGGTTCAAAGCCATGAAGAATTCCTGCTGATCCGTGAGTCCATCGCCATCCGAATCCGTGATGTTGCTAAAAGCGAGCAACGTCAATTGGTAGGAATGAGTAATGGAGAGATCCTTTCCATATCGAGACTCCAAGGTGATGGCTACGCCATCAGTGGTGAATCCACCGCCTGGTGCGGTGTATTCGAGCAAGGCAGTACCATCGCTGGGAAGGATGCCCGTGTCATTAGACACGATCATGTACTGCTCCCCGGCGATGTCATAGTACGCGCACAAGCGGTTCGCGAACCCGGCGCCTGCCTGCGTGATGTTTAAAGATGCGTTGCCATTCTTGGTGAAGGTGTAATTGATGATGCCAGATGTTGGCTTGAGGTTGGTTTCTCCCGCTATGCCATCGCTCATCTGCGGGTGATAGGGATACCCGATGCTTGTGGATTCTGCCACCGTGCGATCGTACAGGTCAGAGAAAATTTCCTCCAAGGATAATGCCAAATCCCCGTTGGTATCATGGTCCATGTTCCACACGCGTTGGAACTCCCACGTGAACAAGCCATTTTGGTATGCAGAGCCCTCAATGGAAAGCTCGCTACTCTGGCAAGCCGAGAGAACAATCCTGTTGGCGCCTGAGGCATGTGTCACGAATCCCCCACTATGACATGCATCGATCATGCAGATCGTTTTTCCAGGCACATGGTCGAGCAAGGCATCAAGATGGCTCGTCTGTATAACATTTTCGTGGTCCGTCGGGTAAATCTCGTAGGGTGGCATGTAATCGTCCCATTCATATTGGAACAAGGTTGCAGAGTCACCAATGTCAGTATACACCTTCAATTGATCCGTGTAAACCCACTCGGACTCCCCGTTGCTGGTGAGTATGTCGCAAATCCCACCGTGCCTGCCATCCTCCACGTAAACGGTTTCCCCGAAACTAATGCCATTTATATTAACCTTCATACGGGATGCCCCAGGCTGGGAAATGGTTAATGGAATATGATTGAAACCATCATTTTCGGTGCGTAAGCCGCCTCCACCAAGCTGCCCGCCACCGTGCCCGGAGAAGAAAAAGAAAAACGTGTCATTCTCTCCCATCAAACCCGCCGTGGTGGTGATGGCATCACTGATTGACGCATTTGTTGCTTGGGTATTCACCAGTGTCATGATATTATCACTTGGCACGCAATAATAGTTGGTCAAGAATGACTCCATATCCCACGCGTCATCATCGCAATAGGAGAGGTCCCACAAGAATCCAGAGTAATCGCTCACTCCAACGATGACTGCATAGATGTTGGAAATGTTATCGGGAGCTACCTGACTCTTGCCCCACAAGGAATCATCCCTCGTGGTCACGTTCTCGATGGGCCCTGAAATTACCTTGATGCAATTTGATAGACTCGAGTTCCCCGTCCCATTGGAAGCCACTACCACGTAATAATTAGTCGTCCACGTGGAGATAACATCTTCCAGGAAGGTATTGGTGCCATTATATATTGGCGCGAGGCTCGAAACGTTAGTAATGGTAACAGGGGCGCGGTACAGGCAATAGCTAGAAGCGAGAGGTACCGGCTCCCAGCTTATCGTGTAATTTCCATCGACATCGGGCGATGGGGGTTGATGCAAGATCGGGGCGTCTGGCAGGTGATAAACATTGATGGATTCGCAATTAGACAGGTTTGAATTACCAAAGGGATTCCACGCGACCACGGCATAATAGTGCGTGCCGATGGAATCACCGATGAACGTGAAATGGGTATCTGACCCGTTATACAGGGGAGTCAAGCCGCTCACGTCGGAGATCTGGCTTTCCGAGCGGTACAGCTGGTAGGTGACACCGAGGTTCGCGCTGGTCCAATTGACCGTGTAATTCCCACCAATATTGGTTGTGGGAAGGGGATTGATGGTCAAGTTACCAGGCGGGGATAAGGTGATGTTCTCACAAGGGGAAGGAACTGAATCGCCCAAAGGCCCAGTCGCCACGACCCGGTAGAAGTAAGTACCGGCAGGTAACCCGGATTCCACGTGGCTTGTCGGTCCCCCGTTGAAGACCGGGATCAATATGCTAACATTGGTGATGAACGTGGTATCCCGGAAGAGTTTATAACTGATAGCTCCCGTTACACCATCCCACGAGACTTCAAAATTCCCCGCAATATCCACATTTCCGAATGTCATGGATGCAGGAGCATCGGGAACCGTGCAATTGATAGACACGCAATCCGAGAGCCCGGATTCACCCGAGGAATTCCGCGCCACCACGGCGAAGAAATATTCTCCAACATCCAAGCCAGATTGGAAATAACTCAAGCTCGGCCCGGAATAGATTGGTGATAATCCAGAAGTGCTGGAAAACGAGCTGGTGTTCTTATACAAGTCATAACCGGTAGCACCGGGTGAGCTATTCCAAGATACCCAGAAGGACCCGTCATGGCTTGGGGAGGATAAGGTATTCATGGTAGTTACTGATGGTACATCCTCCACGCTTACCGTGACTTCTTCTGATAGGGGAGATTGCGCCCCAGCACCCCGTGCCACTACCACGTAATGGTACACGCCCAAGTCCATGCCCGTTTCCTGATGACCAGGTTCGGCGCCCATGTAGATGGGAGTCATGTCCTCGGTTGCCGTGATGATCGCATCCGACCTGTATAGTTCATAACTTGACGCACCTGCAGGTGTTGACCAATTCACCCAATATGTTCCATTGGTGTTTGGCGAGATGATGGACTCGATAATTGGCACGTCCAACGTGCCCGTCACGTTCACCTCGATGCAATTAGATTGGAGGGAATCTCCCAATGTGACATTCGAGGCGACCACGGCGTAATAATATACCCCAGGGGAAATCCCTGTTTCATCATGCTGTGAAACTGCTCCCGTGTAGATTGGTGAGAGGGAGGACACATTGGTGATCGGGATCTCTTCCCTGTACAGCGAATAGCTATCTGCCTTGGCAACATCGTTCCAGTTGACAGTATAATTACCATCCACGTCTTCTCCAACGGGATCAAGCACGGGTGGTTCAGGGGGTACGATGGTGTGGTATGCCTGCAAGAACATGTTTTCCGAGAACCCATTGATGTCCGATGCTCCCGAGGCGTAGATGGTGTCTCCCGAGCCGTGGATTGCATGAATCCTAGACCAATAGCCTGCTTGAACCCTTCCTGATATCACGTCGTTAAACACGCCTTCTTTGGAATATTTCACCAGAACCGGCGTTGGATCATTTCCGAAGGAGGACGTGGACGTATACCCACCCACGTACACGTAGGTGCTATCAATCCAGAGCGAGCTCCCGAAATCATAATTTCCAGAATCCCAGATTCGTTCCCACGCGAGGTTCCCCCCTGTGTCATATTTCCTGATTCTCAAGTCGTCCCCGTAGGCATATGACGTGTACACGTGTTCCCCGTTGCTCCACAATCCACATATGTCCAAGTATGACGTGGCAGGAAATGATCTTTCCCAATCCATGGTCCCATCTAGATCCCACTTGGAAAGGTACAGGTTTCCCGAGTTATGCAATAAAAGGTATGCTGAAGTGTCATTGCACCACGTATTCTTTACTCCCCTGTAGCTACTCGTGACAGTCTTCGTCCAGATCACCGATCCATTGGACTCGTGGATTTTATAAAAGCGAGCCACATTGGAACCCTGCTGCCTAAACCCGCAAGCGTACAGGTAATCCCCGTCGCCAAATATCGCCCGTCCAAGGTAAATGCTGCTGTCAAAGGTGCTATCCCATATGATATTCCCTGCAAGATCCCACTTGACCACGAGCATGCTCGTCCCTTGCGTACCAACAGTATACAGGTTCATGCCGTTAGACCAGATATCCTCCACCGTTTCATCCGCGGGGGTCGCGTACTTGAATGCTTCAATGAATGTACCGTTATTTTTCCAATATTTCCTGATTTCAAAATCATCGTGCCCCGTGAGATTCATTACCAGTCGAGTGATATACACGTATTCATCCTGGCACCAGACGCTGGTTCCTGGATCGTTCCCTGGTCCCACGACCTTATAATCAAATGATAACGTGCTTTCTCCAATTTTATTCCCCGGATGGTATCCTCGTCTCTCCATGCTCGAGAAACCAATAGCGATACTCGCCAAGGTGCAAGCAACCACCACCGAAGCGAGAAGACATTGTTTTTCCTTAGCAATTCTCATCATCATCATCATCTATCATCTCTTCGAATCATATCACTTCTGTCCTGCCTAATTCCATTGGATATCAGCAATTAAAGAACACGCGACAATCATATAACTATTGGCGTTCTCGACGTCTCTGTTTAACATGGAATGCATCCTCTTGGCAAGCAAATCTTTCGTTGCATTGCTCAGGAGCTCGTCGAGTTTTTCAATGACAAATTCCAAGGTAGCTTGCACGGGTATTTAATTCCGAATCGAGCCAATCTGAGGGTTCTCAAGTCCAATGGAACAATACCAAGATTTCTTGCTGGTGATGACGTTGCTTGCCATTGCAGCTGCAGTGGGAACTTTTAGCATCAAGCATTTTAAGGTATATTATATTCCAGTCGCTTTCTTGGCCACGTTAACCATTATCGTATTGTATATCTCAAAGCCTCCAGGCATACCCGACGGAATGGCATCAATCGTTGACTTCATTGAATTTGACACGCTAATATTGATGTTCTCGATGGAAATCATCACTAGGATAGCGGAGAAAGAACGCGTCTTCCAATATTTGGCCATCAAGCTGGTCCGAGCGTCAAAGGCAAATCCACGCGTCTTGTTTTATGCCATGAACTTGGTTGCTGCATTCTTTGCCTCCATCATCTCGGGAGTGATGGTGGCAATTATCTTCATGCCACTTGTTATCCGGGTGGTCATGGTCTTGGATATGGACCCTGCGCCTTTCTTATTCGGTCTCTTGTTTTCCATCAATTTAGGCTGCTTGTTGACCCCCGTGAAAAACATCATCATAAGCACGACGGCTGCATCTGTCGTCACTGGTGGTGAGGGCACGCTTACCATCTTATTTTACCTGCAACATGTCTGGTTGTTTTTTTTCATCGCATGGGGCGTTACCATGATAATCCTTGATGCAACCATGATACGGAACCATGTTGTTGTACCAGATAGCACAATAAGGACCATATTGGAGATCTTGAGTGGTAGGATCGTGATGGATAAAGAACACAGGAAACGCTTTTACAGTTTACTCGTCCTTACCATTTCAATGTTCATTGCCATCAATCTCACGTCAAGCGCGGCACTGGTGGCATTAGCATGTGCCATGATTCTCACGATTTCGAGCAAAACGAAATTCAAGCGGATCCTAAAATCGGTGGAGTGGGAGTTCCTGATGTATACCGCAACCATGTTCATTCTCGTCGGTATCCTTGGCAAGTTGGAGTTCATCGAGGTGATATCCAGTGGTCTTGCAAGCCTCACGGGGGGCAAACCACTTGTCGGTGTCTTGATGCTTTATCTCATTTCATTTGCATTTTCTTCCTTCCTCACCAGCGGAACCGTGTCACTCTTGTTCGTACCCATCGTGACCACCATGGCTGCATCTGGGCAGTTTTCATCAGTCCCGGTGCCATTACTAGTGGGATTGATCCTCAGTACCAATCTTGGGGGTAATATCACTCCTTATGGTTCATCATTCACGTTACTCGTGCTGGAAAAAATCGAAACGCAGGTCATCGATGGGTTTTCTTTCAAGGCTATTTTCAAGCTGGACGTGAAGCTTGGGACTCTTCAATTTCTCATGGGGTTTACTTTCTTGGTACTCACGTCGCTATAGCCCGAAAAAGGTTAAATTGCATGAATTAGGTTCAAAATCACCTACTCGGGGCTTTCTTCAACCAAGGAATCAATTGGAATGCTGATAGTGAACTTTGATCCCTTCCCCCTTCCATCGGAATCAGCAGTTATGCTACCACCGTGCTGCTCAATGATATTTTTCGTAATATAAAGACCAAGTCCTGTGCCCTCGGTGATAATATCCATGCCTTTCCCGTATCGCTCAATCTTGCCAAAAAAGGAGAATAATTGATCGATTTCTTCTTTAGTGAGTCCAACACCGGTATCCTCCACGATGATGGTGACTTGGCTGCCATTTTCAGGTATCTCGCTGTAGATGTAAATTGAACCTCGAGGTGGGGTGTTTTTCACGGCATTGCTTACCAGGTTTGAAAGTACTTGCTCGAAGCGAATTTTGTCCACGCGCACCTTGAAACCATCTGGAATATCGATCTCAATGCTCAAGTCTCGGGATTCTATCTGGAACGAGTGCTCTTGTATGGTTCTCATGATCATCCCTCCAAGATCGTTTAATTCCTTGTTTATATCGATCATGTCGCTATTTAAGCGAAGGATGTCCAAGAGATTTTCTACCAATTGCTGCAATCGTATGCCGCCATTTTCAACCACCTTGAGCAAGTCATATGCTTTATCGTTGAAGTTATCGCCGTAAAACTGCATCAGCAGGTTGATGGCGCTGATC
>WJJB01000183.1 GCA_014729935.1 Candidatus Bathyarchaeota archaeon
AAGGTATCCAATCCCCGTCGCAGGTCCTCCGGATGCACGAAATCAATCGCGCTTTTTCCTATCATTTCCTCCTTTCGATATCCCAGCAGATTGAGTTGGTTCTCGTTAACAAATTCATGGTTCATCTTCTCATCAAGCAAGCTGACGAGATCACTCGCGTTCTCGAGCATGATTCTATATCGGGCTTCTGAGACCCGTAATTTTTGCTCGGCGATTTCCCGTTCCCAGGCATTGCTGAAAATTTCTCCCAGTATTTTCAACAGGAATAAGTTATCCTTGTAGATATTCAAAGTCTTGACACCAAAGGTGAATAGCAGTACCCCTGTGATACCTCCTTGAATCGCAACAGGTATGAGCAGCGCACCAGTGGCATCACACGACTCCAAGTAATGCCTGAATTCCAAAGCATCACTTGGGAAGGCATCAAGATCGTTGTAATGAAATATCTCTTCAGATTCTAAAGGCTTGGCAAGCCATGAAAAGCTTGAATTTGAGATTTTTTCCAATTCTTGCTCCAAGGTTACATTATCGTCACGTGCCCACCCGCCTAATGATGACACCTCATCCCGATTCCCTGAAAAAGTCATGAAAATTGCCTGATCGGCTTGCAAGGTCGTAGCAATTGATTCCAGTGAATTTTCCACGGTTTTTAGCACGTTTTCTGGAAAAACATTGATGAATCTCGTGGACATGGAGGAAATCATTTTTTCTAATGCTAATCTTTGTCTCATGACTGCCTCCATCTCCCTGATGGAAGTGATATCTGTTAAAACCGCAAATCGTCCCTCATAAACTCCTTGATTGTCGAATAAGCCATTCGCGGATACAATTACACGCACGGGACTTGCTTCCTTAGTCATCAAGGTGATTTCATATCTTGATGGTTTCCCTTCCTTTCCTTTCTGAATCTCCCGTGTTAGCACATCTCTTTCTTCAGGTAAGACGAGTTCCCTGACATGTGTACCAATCAATTCCCCACGAGAATATCCCAATAATTCGCACATGGCATCATTGCAGTAAGTTAAAAAACCCAAATTATCTTGAATAACGAATGCATCACTCATGGTTTCGATCAGAGACCTGTACTTTTCCTCACTTGTTATTAGATCAGCCCGGGCACGATAGTAAAGCATTGAGTTTGCAATGATTTCTGCAAGTATTGTCAGGATTGGTTGAAACAATTCCAAGTTTTCGTTAGACGGGTTATCAAAGAGGAGGCACATGAAGCCGAGTGCGTTCCCGCTAAATATCAGGGGCATGATAATGCAAGATCCAGAGCCATTTTCCTCCAAGAACTTCCTCTCTGGTGCCGCTTCTGGTGGGAGGTGTGCGGTATCCTCGATCCATACAATTTCCTTCTGAAACACCTTGGATAACAACCAAGATCTGGTATCAATGGGTGAATCTTGGAATCTGGAATGCAATTTTGTCCTGCCTGCATTCCATTCATGGGTGATGGTAAGTTTTTCACCACTCTCGTCCAGTTGTGATATGAGACAAATTGAGGCATTGAAGAACTCACCTGAGAGACCAAGAACCTCCACGATGACTTCGTGGTAATTAATTAAACTGTAATTCATCAATCGTGAAGAGATAGTGTTGACCACATGCTCGAATTCTGCCACTCGTTGAATTTCTTGTTCATATTTCTTCCTAGCCGTGATCTTCCGCCCGTAGAAATTGAGAGTGTTACACTCATCGACAGGAATGATATCAAACAGGAAAATATCCTCCTCATTGCTGATTTCAATACTTAATTGCTTCCCGCTGGTTCTTGCTGCATAGATGTTACCATCCCAGAACCCGGGAATTCGGGTTCCGACGCCACATTCCCAATTCTCAAAGAGTGTTTTGCATCCTTCGTTCGCGTAGCAGATTATATCACTATCATCTATCCTGAAGATGGGATTGGGATTATTAACCACGAAACTATCCAATCCCTCGGTATTACCTCCAGTGGTACCAATATTCCGTTTCACGCATATCACTTCTAGTATGACTCGCAGCTAATTGGCATGATTAGTCTGAATAAAGCACCACTTGGTTCCAAGTTTTCCACTACCACCGTTCCCCCATGCTTGTGTACAATTTCTTTCACTATAGAAAGGCCAAGTCCGATTCCCGTTGGTTTTGTCGTGAATAATGGCTCGAATATCTTAGCTATATCCCCAGGGGGGATGCCAGGTCCAGTATCAGCAATTTCAATCAAGAGGTTCCCATCATCCATTCTCGTTCCGATAATTATGGTTCCCCTGCCCTCCATTGCTTGAACAGCATTGGTGAGAAGGTTCTTAAGGGCGATCTTGAAATATATCGGGTCGAGTTTTAGATCCGGCATGTCAGGAGATAGTCGGTTCTCAATTGTAATGCCTTCTGGAAGGATCAATTCCTGCAGGCTTTCTTGGATGATATCATTAATGTTTGATTCAATGAGTAATAGTTTCTTCAATTTCGTGAATATTAACATGTCCTTGATTATGATGGAGGAGCGTTCCAATTCCTCCTTCAAGATATCCAAGTGACGTCGAACCTTGTCATCCACATCACAGAGTTTCATGTTAAGGTAATATAGCGAGTTGTTCATTATCCCGAGGGGATTCCTGAGCTCGTGGCTTATGCTTCCAGCAAGCTTGCCAATGGTTGCTAGTTTTTGCTGTCGCAAGATTTTTTGCTGTGCTTCTTGGAGTTCCTTGGTTCTTTGCTCCACGCGATGCTCGAGCTCATCATTGAGATGTTTCAATGCCCTTTCACTTTCGATTAGCGCCTTTTCGGCTCTTCGCTGCTTGAGAATACCATACATTGACTTTGCGAATAGGTTTAATTGTTGCACATCATCTTCATTGTATGGATCCCGCTTGTTCCCCACACCAATCGCACCCACGATATCATTACCATCGAATAATGGAATGGCCAAGTGACGCGTGAAGGGATAATGACCTTCAGGAAGTCCATGTTTGGTATTTAGATTCTCATAATCGTTATGGATGACGGCATGACGTTGGCGGATGCAATCAGCCCAAATCCCTGCTTCCTCTATGGGATAATGGGAGGGAAAATCAGTGGTGCATTGCTGGTGGACGGCATTAGACCACTTGAACAGGTTTATCTCACCCGTGCCCCCCTTAAATGTATGAAAATAGCCACCTTTACTTCTCGTGAGACGAACGGCATTCTCCAACACGAATTCGATGAAATCTCCCTCTTTTTCAAACTCGTGCTCGTGCATTTTTAATAATGCTTCCAATCTGCCCTGATTCAACTGTATCAAATCTAACGCTTTTCTAATGTGAGTCACGTCCCTTACAATGGATTGGATGATACCACCATCGATTGGCAACATTTTTGCATTGATATCCACGTCAATTTTATCCCCGTTCGCTCGTTGCAATCTTGAACTAAATCTTGCTTCACCATGCTCTTTTAATTGTTGCAAGGCCCGGAGTGCCACGGGGTTATACTCTTCTACGTGCATTTCCATCACGTGTCGACCGCGTAATTCGGATGGGGGCATCCCCAGCATTTGAGAAGCCTCCTTGTTGATATCCAGTAGAATTCCATCTCTATCTAGAATCAAAATGGCATCATTAGATTCCTCGTATAATGAACGAAATTTATGTTCTGAAGCTTTCAGGAGCCGTTCCGCGTTCTTGCGATCAGAGATATCATGCGCAGACATTGATACCAGGCACGTGTCACCCAAGTTAACCTTGATGATATTCGTCTCGAGGTATATGTATTCACCATTCTTTTTCTCGGCTTGATGCTCGAGATTAATGATATCAGCCATGGTGCTCGTTTTAAGGGCAGAAACGATTTTCTTGAATTTTTCCAAGCTATTCGAGTGGATGATGCCAAGAATATCGTCAAATCCGAAGAAATTCACTCCTAATAAATCACGCCATGCTATATTCATCCATGTTGTGATGAACTTATCATCAAATTCCTTGTATGAAGCCATGAATAGGAGATCGTGAGATTTGTTGAAAACCAACTTGAAGCGTTCTTGGCTTTCCCTGATTTTCTGCTCTGCCAATTTCTGGGAGGTGATGTTATTGGCAACGATAAGCACGTGCACTCCACCTGGCAAGATGAGCCGGGAAGACTTGGTCTGCAAGTGGAGGATTTTTCCACTCTGATGCTTGATTTTCACGGTTATGGTTGGAAAATCCTTGCCATCAAGAACTTGGTTGAAAAAATGCCAATATTCATCCATCATGGCGGGTGAAAAGGAGGGTATCTCCATGAATTTCTTGCCCTTCACGTCTTCTTCTCGCACACCTAGAAGTCTCGTTGCAGCGGGATTGATATCAACAATTGAGCCATCTGCTGCTAAAATTAAAATTAGTGAATTGGATTGCTCGAAGATCCCCCTGAATTTCTTCTCAGATTCTAGCAAAAACAGCCCCGATTGACGGCGTTGCAGGGCATTCATGAACATCTCGCCAGATAATCGTAGGAGGAAGATGATATCTTCTGACCAAGATGCACCTGATGTAAAATATGTAAAAATTAGAACTCCCGTGATGGTACCATTTGTGGATATTGGTATGGCGATTAGCGATTGCACGCCAATATCCGCCAGGATTTTAACATCTTTCCGTGCTTCGGATGGTAATATGCTGATATCGTGTATGGCAACCACTATCGACTTCTCCAGGTTCTGAATTATCCACGATATCTCATCGCTATTGATAATAGCCTTAAATTCTTCGATGGTTGGAATGGAGATATCTTTCCTATACCAGAAATCAGAGCCATGGGAGATATTACTTTCCTTTATCACGTGGAGAGTGCAAACATCTGCATCAAGGGTGGTACCGATCAAGCTAAGGGCCTTCTCTATCACTGGTTCCAGATCTTCTTGTCCAAGATTAATGAGATCGGTCGACATCTTGGCTATTAACCTTTCCAAGCTCATTTGGACGTGTATATCATCGAGCATCTCTATATCTCGTTCTTGCTTGCTAATTGGATCAATTGGTTGGATTATTACATTAACTAGCTCACTTCCTTCAGGCTCAATACTCCTGATTAAAGTGAGATGCACATTCGTTGGAGAACTCGTGGTAGCAGGAAAAATCTGTGTTTTCATGCTGAATTTGGTTGGTTTATCGTTCCGTTTCATCTTGATGTCAAGAAGAAATTCAACTTGCAACCTTGAACCACTTTCCAAGAGATCCAAGAGGTTATTAAAGCGGATTTCTCCTGATCCATTTCCTTTCAAACCAAGAATACTTGAAAAACGTTGATCGTGATGGATAAGCACCCCATCTTGAAATCTTGCGAAGCCAATACCCGCGCTATCAAGTATCTCCGATAGATATTCATTATCACGCATTTGATTAAACCAACCAATTATATATCGTAGTATTCCAACTGCTGGATATTTGGACTGGGTTATATGTTACCATGATGATACTCCCCAAATAAATTTCTATCGATGTTGGGAAAAATCGAACTTCATGGTGCATGTACAGATTCCTTGATATTACTGGAATCATGAGAAAATCATTTTAAGAAGGTAGCACCTAAGATGCCTATAAGGTTCAGTAGTGAAGATTGGAAAAAGTGATATTCACATGTCTAGATTGAAAATCAAGCAAGCAATTGACCAACCCGATCTCGTGCAATCCATGAATGATCCACTTGCCATCATCAAGAACTCGCTTTTTTACCTTGAATTGAAGATGCAAGACATGGATGGAAAGTCCAAGAAGCACTTTGGCATCATCAAGCAAGAGATCAACCGGTTGCAGCGAATCATCTCGAAGCTCGTCAACAGGAAACGGTATTGAAATACCAGCGGATCCACGCGTCGGGAGAATCCCGGCACGGTTAATCTTTTTAAGGTCAGGCGAGAACAATCTAATAATGCTTTATCAAAAGATATTCCTTTTTGGTATTGACAAGTCTGGCAAAACGACGCTATCCCAAGCGCTCAGAACAGGTTCATATGAGGGAGATATCTTTCCAACCATTGACTTTGACGTTCGAGCCTTGTTCCTACAGCATTTCAAGGAGTCTATCGAATTCAAGGTATGGGATGCCCCAGGACAAGTGAAGTATAGGAATGATTGGGATGAGGGCTACAAGGCAGCAAACTTGATGCTTTTCGTGGTAGATACTGCAGAAGATGACAGGTTCGGGGAGGTAAAAACCACCTTGGAGGGCGTGTTGAACAAGGAGGATGCTGCCGGCGTGCCGCTGATATTCTTGTTCCACAAGATAGACTTGGAGAAGGCAAAAGAAAATTATTACAAGGCCATGGATTACTTCAAGCCCACCCTTATCCCTGGCCGGGATGTGTATATCCTGCATACCTCGGTGAAAGATCAACGCACTCTCGATGACGTGAAGGAAGCAATTGCCATCATCGTCGAGAAATCAAGGTTGAGGCCTGCTTCCGCGTGATAATTCGATAGGTTGCTTGAAATCCATGGCGATCATGGATTGCAGGATTGCATGGGGTCTTCATTCACCGTGACCTTCATTTTGGTATTGCATCATCATCCATTACTCGAACACCACGCGCACATGTTTCATGCAAGGAATAAATGCCGCTAACACCTAGCCGTGAAAACGAATCCATTGAAAGAGGTACTCTTGGTTAGATTCGTTTCGCATATACCAGGTGATTACATGGAATTCAAGGCACTTGCACGAACACCGATATTCAAAGCGCTTTCTACCACCGGAAAACGAATTTTCCTACCCCAGGGAATCTTTTACTGGGCAGGCATGGCAAAAAAGAAGGCAAGCATCAATGGTACCATCGGCACAGCCATGGGAAACGAGATCAAGGATTTGCTGGAAGATGGAACCACAGGTCGTGGAACATTCTTCATAAAAAGCATGAAAGATCATCTTGGAACTGGCTTGAAAGCAGGAAATGTTGCTTCCTACGCGCCAATCGCGGGGTTACCGGATCTCAGGAGCACTTGGAGGGATTGGATCTTGGAGAAAACGGGATTGGCAGGTGGTGGGATGGAGGATGCCATCACGCTTCCAGTGGTGACCAATGGACTCACGAACGGCATCTTTTTCATCGGCAAGTTGTTTGCCGATCCAGGGGACCACGTGCTTACTTCGAGCAAGCACTGGGGGAACTACGATACCATCCTGCATTTGAATCTCGGGGCCACCGTTAGCACTTTCAACACCTTCAAGGGAAAGGAATTCGATGTTGAAGATCTGGGGAAGCAGGTCCGAATCCTGCTGAAGAAGCAAGGCAAGCTTCTCCTTCTTCTCAACTTTCCTAATAATCCATCGGGGTACGTGCCAGATACAACTACCATGAAGCAGATCGCTTCCGAGGTCGACCAAGCCTGCAAGGAACTGGAAAAACCCCTCATCGTGATATGCGATGATGCTTACGAGGGATACATCTACGATGAAACGGCGGACACCCTTGGCTTGTTCCCGTACTTGGTCGAGCGGTGCAAGGATAACCCGCATCTTATCCCCGTCAAGCTGGATGGTGCATCTAAAGAATTACTATTCTATGGGGGGCGCGTGGGATTCATGACCTTCGCTGTTTCACCAGCATCAAAAGGTGTTCTCGAGGAAATCAAGAAAGAACTGGATAATAAGCTCTCTGGCATGGTTCGAAGTACCATCTCCAACGCATCCCGGGTTTCTCAAGAATTGGTCCTCCAGCTCTTGTCGAACAAGGTGAAATCCTTCAAGGAACGGGGAGACGTGATTAACGTGCTCAAGGAACGATGGACCGTGTTCATGGAACAATGCAAGCAGATCGAAGCCACCAGTAAAGGGATCTATTTTGACCCATTTCAAGGTGGTTTCTTCGCGTTCCTGAATCTACCATCAAGCTTCCCTGCCAAGGAAATCGCGACCAAGCTCATCGACGATCACGCTCTCGGTGTTATTCCCATCGAGAAGCCGGACATCGGCGTGAACGGGATACGGATCGCATACTGTTCAATGCTCAAGAGCGAGATATCCAGTGCCATCGACGCGATTTCAAAAACTTTACAATAGGTTCCATTCCTTTATTTTTTCAAGCAACACCCCACACGGTGCAATGATATGAATTTTATCTCTGGAGTTGACATTGGAGGCACGAGCATTCGGGTTGCCATCGCCCCACTTGAATCCCTCTCCATGGATTCCATTGAAAAAAGGAAGGTGAGCACGCCGAAGGAATCGCCCTTATCAATAAGCACCGTGGTGCGTCAAATAATCCAAGAATTGCTCAAGGATAATAATTTAACCCCGGAAAACCTTGCTTCCATCAACATCGCCACCGCGGGACCCATTGATATGGATAAAGGCGAAGTGTTCAACAATGCAAACCTCGGTTTCAAGTCCATCCCATTGAGGGAACCCATTTCCGCTTGTTTTCCCGGAATTCCCATTCATCTCATTAATGATTGCAACGGGGCTGTGCTCGGTGTGCATTTCTTCGAGGCGTTACCCGGGGAGAAGGATAATCTCGCATACGTTACCCTTTCTACGGGAATCGGTGGTGGGATAGTATTGAATGGAAGATTGCTCCTAGGAAAGGAGGGTAATGCCGCAGAGGTCGGGCATGGCATCGTGAATCCCAATTCTGGTGTTTCTTGCAATTGTGGTTCTGTTGGCTGCTGGGAAGCTTTCAGCTCGGGCACGGCAGTCGCCCGCCATGCTCGAGATGGCATTAATCACCCAGCCTCCAATGGTAGAAAGATGCTGGAGCTCGCAGGGGGAACCCCTGGTGGAATAACTGCCAAGATCGTGTTTGAAGCGGCAAGGAACGGGGACCCCTTGGCAGGAAGCATCATTGACCAAGCGAACATGTACAATTGCATCGGCATCGGACTCATGAATAATTACTATGACTTGGAAGTGGTATATCTCGGGGGATCCATGATGAAGGATGCTTCCCAGATCCTCCCGGTGCTCGAAGAACGATTCAAGATAGACCCGGTAAGGTATACCATCAACAAGCCTCCCACCATCAAGAAATCCACATTAGGCGACGAGGTGGGCATCTTGGGAGCGCTTGCCTTGGGAAAATACAAGTCTGAAGATAATCAAATACTCACCTGAATTAGGAAAGAACTAAAATGCCAATTGAAATTCACTTTTTTGAAGAAGTTAACTTGGAAGGAAAGCATCTCATCACCGGATTCCATGGTATCGGTGTCGTTGGCTACATTGCCACGAAATTCCTCATCGAGGAGACGGGTGCCAGGAAGATAGGCATGATCACATCTGAAAAAATGCCACCCCTGGTTTCCTTGGACGAGGAGGGCACCATCCAGCTTCCATTTGAATTGTTCCTGGACGATGAAAACGATTTCGTGTATTTACTCGTGCGCTTCTCTCCACACCCATCTGAATTACGAGATTTCACCGTGAAAGTTGCCGAGCTCATCGAAAAGAGCGGCATGCATGGGTTGATATTACTTGGCGGATTGGACGAAAGTTACAAGCCTGATGATGACGAGCATGGTTACAGGGCGGTCATAACCAATGGCTTCAATGTGGAAGGGTTGGATCTCGATGGACCACCATTGATCGACGCGGGATTATTCATCTCGGGAGGTATCGCAATGCTTCTTATCGAGCTTCAAAAGCGTCACGTGCCATCCATAACGCTGTTCCCGTTCGCAGATAGGGAAAATCCCGACATGGTCGCTGCATCAAAAGCCATCACGATCATCAACCAGCTTTTCGATATCCAAATCAAGACGGAAAATCTCATGGAGGAAGCCAAGGAATTCGAGGAAGAGGTAGATCAGATCCTCCAGCAGGAGAAAAAAAAGGAATCCAACCACATTTACATGTGACCTTGCTCTCCTAACCAATTTCACGGGAGAAATGAATTGAAAAATATCTCCGATTATCACGTGCACACGCGCCAGAGCGGTTGCTGCAAGGAGGAATACGGGATCGTGGATGCTGCCAAGGTTGCGGCGAGTCGTGGCATCCGGTTCCTTGGAATCACGGATCATGATGTCCCCTTCAAGAACGGTTACTTGCCACGCCACCGGAAAATAGTGGATACCTTGGATATCGATGGTATCACCGTGCATCTTGGCTTGGAAGCTTCTATCAGGAACGCTCGAGGCAAGATACAAGTTTCATCATCGAACCTTTCTCTGCTTGATTTTCTCTCCATCTCCGAGCACGTGCACATCATGCCTCGCTGGACACTCATGCGCAGGGGCAGGAAGCACCTCATCGAGTCATGGTGGAACGATCCAACCAGTCAATACCAACTTGAGAAATTCTACACGCGCCACGCGCGCATGACCCAGCGCGCTATCGAGCGGTACCAGCCAGATATACTCGCCCACCCCTGGCGATTTCCATGGCATGCTGGTTTCTTGGACAAGGCAACGATCGTGGCTTACCAAGACACCTTGGAAGCAGCTGCTAAGAACGGCACTTGCATTGAAATATCCAAGTCGGCCATGGCACTCGTCCTATCAGCATTGGAAGGACAAGGATCTCATTACGAGACTTTCTTGGATCAGGAGAAATTTCCACGTTGGAAAGGAAAAATGGAACATGAAGTGATGGAACCCGTGGCATTTTTCACTGTATTCTTCAAAATCTGCCAGCAGAAAAACATCAAATTTACCTTGGGATCGGATGCGCACCGGATGGAAGACATCGGCAGGTACCCTCCACTGGATCGAGTACTGGGGGCGATAGGTATCCAGCAAAATGCCATCAAGCATGTACTAATTAGATGAATAAAACCACATGGGGCGTAATGGTGTAATCTCGCAATGAGTGAAAAGAAAAGGAAAGAACGGGTTTAATCTACCGTACGGAGACCGCGCCAATAAAGTATCGCTGATAGGGTTTGGATGATGCACCCGAGAACGATATCCAGCTTTCCATCGCCTGTTATCGAGAGTTCTTGAATTTCGAGCGTGATGATGAATCCGAAGTAAAACAGGATAGATGCAAAGATGATGGCTAACGAGCGTTTTCGAAGGTCACCCGTTGTCATGACTGCTAGCTTGATGTTTACTCCAACATTAATTACGAGGCCGTACACGAGACCTAAGATCGTCCCGAAGAGAAGAACGAATGTCAAGTAACTCCACGTGAGAGCGGGGATGAATACAAACCATAAACCGATGGCAATTGCCGTGAGCATTTTTGTACCAATCGCCCTTTCCCAATTAATGGTTTTTTCAAGCGGGTATATCTGTGCTGCCTGCAAGAGAAGCAAGGCGGAAAGGCCAATGATATACAACGGTTGGACGGTATTATACAGGAAAAATATCTTATCCTGGTTCTCCTCAATGTCATGTCCTGGAAATTGACCCCGTAGCCAATTGGTTGCAGAGGGGTCCAGATATCCCCACAATGCATCTCCAGCCAAGGCAATCTGGACGGAAAAGAGGGCGGTGAAGAAGATCGCGTAGCCCAGGAAAAACATGTTTGCGAATCCAGCAGCTTTTGACTTCCTGTACTTCCTTACGAAGAATACTGCCACCGTCAAGTACACGAAGATGAGCATGAAGCGAAATATGATTGATAATTCCTCTGGGTTCATTGCTTAATCATTCTCTTTTAATGAGGTTTACGTGAATAGTGATTATATATACGTGTTTTTTAAGGTTCTTACGGGTAGGATCGCCAAGGTCACCGGTTCATCTTGGTTGCTCAATATACTTTCGAAATGTTCAAGACAAGGATTGCTTTGTCGATGAAAATGGCGAACACGAGCATCCATTCGGTGAATGGAAATCCGATGAACCACCCGATAGGATCTCCCTTGTAACCGATCACGCCCATCCCGTTCAGGACAATGTTCGTGATGAATAACGCCGCGAAAAAGGAAAGGACCGCTATTTGGATGGAAAATAATTTTGCTATCGCTCGTTTTTCAGGTCCATTAAGTGTGGAGATCTTGAATCCAAGAAGTATCCATCCGAATATCGCGCTCACGAAAAACCCGCCAAACCCTACATATGCTGAATACAAGTGCACTCGTCGGAGGTCGCCTCCTTCTTGGAAAGTCCCAACCATGAATAAGCCTATTGACGTGATTGTCTCGAAAAACAACGTCACCTTTCCCAAAATGGGTTTTTCCCTGCCAAGCTTGTCATGAATGGTGAAATAAAGTGGAATGATGCCAATGGCAACGGACCAGATGGCTAGGGTAAAGAAATACCACCCGTCGGGATTATCACCCATCACCCCGAGCGTGGAAAGTGAACTATCGATAATGGAATACGTCCCGGGGAAGATTATCCATGCCGTGGTGATGAATCCGAAAAATAAAGCGATCAACACGCAGAAGTATATCAAGAAGCCTCGTTTCGTTCGAGGAACGATTTTACCTGAAATATCTTGAAAGGTCATTGGGAAATCACCGGAATGGGGGCTTTATCTGTTTTGCGAAGGAGACCATTCACTTCAAGGATGCGGTGAATATCACCATTCAGGAATTCCATTGTCCCACACGCCCTAAATAGTGGCTCGTGCATTCGATCGTGATGAAGTTCGGTAATTCGTCCAGCTAGATGCGATCAAAAAGGCTAATTACACTCTCGTAATCATGTTACATTCGTGCGCAGGAAACGAAGAAAGAACGGGCACGGCAAGATTTGAACTTGCGACATCTGGCTCCGGAAGCCAGTGCCCTATCCATGCTAGACTACGTGCCCAGGGAATGCCAAGCTGATACAGCCAAGCCTCACGCGCCGAACAGGTGTAGCGGGTATAGGAATAACAGCACAAGCCCGTATGACAGGATGGCGACCATGGCTCCATAGACCAGCTGCATGGGCGTGTGCTTCTTTAATTCCAGTCGTGACCAGATGATTCCCGCAACGACTGGCACGGTGATAAATAGCGTCCACCAACCAGCGATGATGGCGATAGCCACGGAGGGACCGGCAGCTCCCGCTGCATGCGCTGATATCTTCCACTTCAAATTCACGATCAACAGGGTGCCATTCAGGATCACGGATATGATAGAAATGTTAAACATGGACCACGATGGCAATGCCCATGGCGAGAATATCAGGATGCCGGCGGCATAACAGCCCTCGATCACCAAGTAATAGGGGGTTCTCGATGCCCTATCGGTGAAATCGAAATCAACCTTCCATACCTTCATGGCCATCACCAGGAAGAATCCCGGGGCGAACACCATCACCAGGAAACCAACCAAGAAGACAATCCACGGTTGCACACTCTGGGGGGGGATGAAGGAAAAGATCAGGCCGACGATCAAGCTGAACGTGACGGCGTTGCCCACATCGGATAGAATCCTTGCCACCTTGTATCGCAATTTCTTTGGTTCATCAGCGGTTTCCATCTCACCTGTGCCGGGGATTGTCCCTGGCTCGTCATCGGAACTACCGGGTGCACCATTCGCACCACCATGTCCAAGCTTGCCAGCCATGTGAAGTTAAGGGAATCCCGGGATAAAAGCATTGCTTGGATAGTGAGCGCGATTGAAAATCACCCGCGAGGTTCCGGCCCATGTTCCTTGAATTACTAATTGAATGGTATTACCCCCAGGGTGCTTCCGCACATGGGTAAAAAAAGGGAAGGGAGGTGAGGAACACACGCCTGGTCGGTTGTTTCCCTTTTCAGTGCAGCACGTGAGTGCAATTCACCTGCGCCATTGCTTATACGCGAGCTTGATGTCGGAATCCTTCACCGTGGTTCGCTTCGCGTGCTTGGCGAGATCGATGGCGCGATTCGCGATCTCCTTGCCCAGTTGCTCCAATATAACACCAAGTTCCTTGGCAGCACTTTCGCTTACCCTATCCGCGTTAGCCTTCCGGATCAACCTATCGATTGGAGCTATGGGGATGATCCTATCATTCTCGGTTTTCATGAAGCTATCCCTCCGTGAGCGACGCGTAGCATACATCGTACCAAGCGTTTAAATATTTTTTCGACGGAATGGAAATGGAAAGTATCTTCAGGTGCCGTTTCCCGCCATGGACCGCAGGATTACTTGCTATGAGATCCGGGTCGAGAAATCCAGATAGCTATAAACTGGACGAACTTGGAGTGCGACATGTAAGCTCCAGAGAGTTAATCTGGGACGTGTGACGTGATAGCGCATAAACCAGATGGCATGATGACCGCCATTGGCTACCCCGGCGTGCGGTGCTGGCAACGGCGCGTTGCGAAGGCCGGGGAACAATGTAGCCTCGTGCCCAGCCACGAGGGCATTGAGGAGCTAGCCAAGGCATCCATGGCAAACGAGAGTGAAGGAATGATAAACCCCGTAACGTCCAACTGGCGAAAAGTGGCTGGCACGCCAAGACCAAAACGGTACTACCGTTACAGCAATGCCAAGAGGGTTTTCTCACATGTCGACTTTCGTATATGGGGAATGCTATGGTCGTGGGCCTGGCGACGGCATAAGCACGAGGATAAGAACACGGCATGGGTGAAGTGCAAGTATTTTTTCCACATTGGATCCCGTGCCTGGGTATTCGCCGACAAGCCTGACCACCAGCTCTACTATACCGAGAAAACCAAGGTAAGTATGCGTTCCTACCGGAAGGTTAAGGGCCATGCGAGCCCGTTCGACGTGACTCTTAGACAGTATTGGTTGGACAGACATAGAAATTCCAGCGAGTATCATGCCACGTGACCTCGCTTCCAGCAAGGGGGCAGCGACGAGCTGCCACCGGGGGACGCGGCAACGCGAGACGGGTCCCGGAGCCAGAGCCGAGTGCGGGGAAACTCGCACGCTCGGTTCGTTGAAGGGGGGACTGCCGTGAGGCAGTCTTCCTATTCGACCATTGCTGCCCGGGCTCGTCAACCGTCGCCATATCCGAGACGGACGAGTGAGCATTGCTCACGTGACCGCGACCTTCTCGCACAACTTCTGGCACGCGAGCAGGTGCGTGTTAATCTTTAATCGTGGATATTCAACACCATTCTTGGTCGTTGCAGGGATCGTCACGACGTCCCAACCGTTCTTGCCTCCACGCTTGAAATCGAGCCCCGTTGGCAGGTGTGGCGG
>WJJB01000184.1 GCA_014729935.1 Candidatus Bathyarchaeota archaeon
GTTCATAGACACGTTGCCGGATTTTCACCCAATGGATAGAAAGGCGGTGCGGGACTTGGTGGTGCTACATCACGGGGGTGGAATCGAGCCATTCTTGGATCGCGCCCTTGCCATCCTTCAAGAAGCCAATGATCTTGCAACCCTGGGGGATACACCTGCTGGGAATTCACCCGAGATATCTTCCCTGTCAAGCATTTTCAGTGGGATTCAGGTGAATGGTATTGGATGCCCCGAATCATATTACCATGACGTCAAGCCACTTTCCCAGGGAATCCGGTTTTCAAGCAGGTTCAAGGTCAGCCCAAGGCGACATTCTGGGATCGTGCCAAAACGAAAGTTATTGATGAATTATCCCAAGAAAATTGATAGGGTTGATGCCGGGGTAGTGGATTACGAGCATTTAGTAGAAAAATTCAAGAAAGCGATTCTTGCTATCGATGCAAGCGGTAAGGCTTATCTCGATGGCATCCTGCATTGCTTGAAGAAATTCTTGACATTCATTCCCTCATCCCTCGAATTTTCGAACCATGACGTGTCCCTTTACGAGCATTCGAAAGCATGTGCCGCCATCGCATCCTGCTTGCACCGGTTTGACCAGGGAGGTGTCTTGGCAAATGCTTCTTCCGGCATCACACGGCCGTTTATGGTGATCATGGGAGATCTCTCTGGCATTCAAGATTTCATCTTTCACGAGGTTCCAGGCACTGATTTCACCATGCATGATTTTCAAGCACCGCAACGGTTGCGGGGCAGGAGTTTCCTCGTGAACTTGGTTTTAGATGCAGCCGTACAGTGCTTGCTTGATGCCCTGGATCTATATGAATGCAACATCGTGTGGCAGAGCGGTGGAAATTTCTTGATCTTGGCACCCAACCTACCTTCCACTGATGATACTTTGAATAAAGCCCGGCATTCAATCAACCGCTTTCTCTTGGATACCCTCGGGATGCTATACATGAACCTTAGCTGGGTGGAAGCGTCGAAGAAGGAAATACAAGAATTCGACCTGGCACTCTCCATGATTCAAGAAAAAATCTCAATTAAGAAAATCCAGCAGTATTCCGAGCTGATCCCTGATAGGTTTTTCGACGAGTACACGTTTGGAGGGTATGGTTGCCGTGCATGTGGCGTTCAACCCGTGGATGAAGATGAATTGGAATGCAAGATGTGCGAACGGCTCGTGAAGATAGGGGAAAGCCTCACTGGTACGGATCTTGTTTTATGCAGGGATCATCGATCGAGAGTTGATGCAGATTTCACGTTTCAATTCGGGGATGCGTTTCAAGTATCATACAAGATAGCACCGGGGAATGAAGGAGTTGATTGGGAGGAAGTGATAGACTTGAACGATTTTCCCACGGTTCCTGAAAAGTCCCACAGGAATTTCAAGCTCGTGGGGAACCAAGCTCCCTTGGTCTACATGAAAGCTGTCCATTTTCCCAAAAATGAGGGCATGAAGGAGGAAGAAGCAAACCGGGAAGGTCAAAATGAAGGACGTCCCTCAGAAACCACTGGAGATGGAGGAAAAGATGGCTCGGAAAGGCAAGAAATGCATACATATTATCTGCCGATTGATCAACCAGCCATTGAATTCCCGGAGGGATCGATTATCGAGGAAAAGGAAGCGGTTTTACCCTTCTCATTCATCGTTGATGCAAAACCTGATCTTGAATCGAGGAGACCGATGACTTTTGGAGGAAATCCAGGAAAACTTGCCATCTTGAAAGTGGATATTGATAATCTCGGGATCATCTTCTCGACGGGATTCGGTTGCCAATCGATTGATACAATGAAGGATACAACGTCAAGAACCTCTATGAGCAGGATCTCTACCCTTTCATTCATGATAGATATGTTCTTCACCCTTGAAATCAACCGGTTGGCTTCACGCTATAACATTTACGTGATATTCGCAGGCGGTGATGATCTCACCGTGGTGGGGCGTCATGATGAGATCATCGCATTCTCAATGGCACTCGAAGATCACTTCAGGTTATGGGTGCAGGAACATCCCATGATACACATCTCAGCAGGCATTGCAATCATCACTCCCAATTATCCATTCAGGCGTGCTGTTGAGCTTGCCGAGGATGCGTTAGAGAGATCAAAACGCTCGGGTTTGGAGACCCGCGATTTCAACAAGATGAAGCATGCCGTTACAATCTTCGATCATACGATGAAGTGGCGGGAATTTTTCAGGCAAGTCCAAGTTGCCGATCTATTCCTGTACATGCACAGGGAGAACCGATTGCCTTCAAGATTATCAAATTTCTTGATCGACCTTCATGACAAGAATCCGTATACCAATAAGAGCCTGCAAGGAGCGCAGACCATCATTGTCCCCATCCCGTACCTTTATTACTACATGCTAAGAAAATGGAGAGATCCATATCGGATACGCGATTTCGTATCCCAGTTCACCGATGAAAGTACCTTTAAAAATATAAAGGTAGCAGTATCCATATGGTGCTTGGACCGGAAGGTTTTCAAGCAGGAGGGGATTTGAAATGGCATTCAATGAGACACATGAGATGAGATTAAGAATTAGCATGAGGTGCCTTGGAAGATGAATGAAATCGAGCGAATCATCGAAAACATCAAGGATCCCGATTGGGGGGAGCTGGTGAAGGAAGGGGGATTGATTGACATGTATTCGAGAAAGGTCACGATCAGGCACATCGCCACGAATCTCCTCAGGCGGTTTTTTGACGAGCTCAAACAAATCGAGCTCACCTCCATCACGAATATAGAGGAACTCACCACTCGGCTCTGGTTGATGGTGCCAGCGGTAAAGTACGCTATTGGCAGGAACGCTGCACCTGAAAGTTTCGGTGCACTTATCAGCAAGGGTATTCCCATCGTTTGCAAGCCTGGCGATGATGAAGAAGTCTTGAAGAGATTCACGACATTCGTGAATATTTTCGAGGCGTTGATGGCTTATCACAAGTTTAACGAGGAATTGATGAAGAAGATGAGATACCGATGAGTGAGAATATCACGAGCGACGATGGCATTGAAAGTAAGGAAGAGGGTATAGACCATGATGACCATGAGCACTTTACATATCCCAGGTTCAAGTTCCTGAAAAATTATCGCATAAAATGCAAGCTCATGCTGCTTTCTGGATTGCATATAGGTGGGATGCGAGAAACCATAGAGATCGGGGGTGTGGACAATCCA
>WJJB01000185.1 GCA_014729935.1 Candidatus Bathyarchaeota archaeon
CTAGTGATACCATCGACGTGGAATCCATTGTCCAAGAGATTCACGAAGCAGGCAAGCAGGTCCACAAGAGAACCGTGACAATTGCCCTGAATCGCTTCAGGCAAGCACCCACTCATGATTACTTCTTTTCCAGCGAGATCGGTTCACGGTTGAAGGATTTACTCGACGTGACATTCGGTAAACGTTGCATGAGATCCATGGAAGAAAACGGGACTCCCGTGCCTAGTATCTTCAAGATCGCCTGCGCCATCTCCAGGGAGCTCATCAAATTTGTGTCCTTACTAGAAGGAGTGCTGGCTTCCTTGTGGACCGCGCCAAAGCACCCGGTTCGGTCGGGATACGTCATCACGTTTTCAATCTTGGAACCCTTGGATGAATATAACATGCTGGTTGAAGAAATTGCCAATCATCCTGGCATGGAGACCCAACTAGCTGAATGGCGAGCATTGGGCATCATTGGAGAGAATATTTCACCCAATGACATCTTGCTGCAATCCTTATTTGGCATGCGAGTGAAGGATGAATACTCCCACCTGCCCATCGACACTCGCCATTTCAAGAATCTGGAAACTCGCATCGTTTCCTCGTTTGATGATCTCGATTCATCCCTTGATGGTTGGCTGGTGAAGGGTGATAACTTCCAAGTGTTGACATCGATGGCATCCAAGTTCAAGGGAAGGGTGCAAATGGTATACATCGATCCGCCATTTAACAAGGGGGAGGATTCTGGATACCGGTATAGCGTTGATTACACGGATAGCGTGTGGCTTACCATGTTGCAAGATCGCCTTACCGTGGTGAAGGATTATCTCGAGACCACCGGGAACATGTTCGTCCGTTGTGATTACCGCGGCACGCTTGGCTTGCGGTACTTGCTTGACGATATTTTCGGCGCGAGCCAGTATCGCAACGAAATCGCCGTGGGTCGAACCAAGGGCAAGAAGCAAACCACCACCAGCCTTCCCAACATCAAGGATACCCTATTCCTTTACGGAGCCTCCAAGAAAAACCGCTTGAACGAGGTGATGATCGAGACCCAGGAGGCTGCAACCGTGCACAAGGTGGGCAATTTCCTGAAACGTAGCAAGACATTGAGGGAGCTTGACATTGCATCGAGAGTGGACCGGTTGGCCGATGAGATGCTCTGGGTGCCCCTGGACCATCGACCCGGGGAGCGCAAATCCACCCGGGATCGCGTGCTTTTCGGCAGGACGTTTCCCCCACCACCCAATCGCCATTGGATCAAGACGCAGGATCGAATTCAAGAGCTTGGCAAGGCCGGAAAAGCCCGCATCCGGTGCAAGTGCGGTGTCGTGCATCAAGACGGGGATGGACCGTGGAAGGGTTGCCCGAAATGCAGCGGGAAAAACCAGCGCATCGAGATTCACCTTGACGAGGAACCGCTCACTGATGTTTGGTCGGATATCTCCGGATATGCACAGACGTGGGGATTTCCCACCGAAAACACGGAAGGGATGTTGCGTCGTGCAATCCTCGCGGGATCGAATGAGGGAGACATCGTGATGGATTTTTTCCTTGGCTCGGGCACGGCAGTGGCTACCGCACACAAGCTTGGCAGGAGATGGATCGGCATCGAGATGGGAAAGCACTTCCATGATATCATCCTGCCACGCATGAAGAAGGTGTTATCTGGACACGATTCGGGAATCTCCACTGATATCACTGCAAGGAAAGGGGGATTCTTCAAGTACATGGAGGTGCCCACCTTTGCAGCCTTTTGCGATTGCATCGCGTTGAACAGGGATCGGGTGGGAGATGTTGTCGATTCAGTAGGTGCGGGAAAGGATATTGATGCGATCGAATCCTTATTGGAATTGAAGGAAGCAGGTACCGTTGAACCATCCCCGTTTGAGGATATCGATGTCCTTGAATACATCACGTGGAAGGAGGGGAAGTTGGCAAAATGCATCAATGAGGAGGTAGTGGAGCTTGAATCGGGAGAAACCAAGCAGGTTACTTCGGTTGATCCCTTGTCAATACTGCAAGAATTCATGAATCGATAATTTCATGCCGCATCCCGCTGGTCTTGATCCGGTTGATATTAGCCTTTTCAATCCCATTCCTTTCTTCCTTGGTGAGCTTTTTCTTCCTTTCCTTCCTGAAAACCATGATGAATTGATGCACGATGCTCGGGATCCACGAGTAATTGATGCCATACAGGTGCAAATTATTGCTCACGTCATACCACACGATCTCGCCCTTCAAGGTGAATCCCACGTCCGCCAAGATGCCAGCAATGTCCGCGTTCAGGAGATGATATTTGCCACCATGATACATGTTCCCGATGAACACGCAGCAGTATCGCCCCGGCTCGAGCACCTTGAAACACCGTTCAAAGATTTCCTTCATCGAACGTTTCCACGCGTCCTTGCCGAGCGATTCGAGGGGTGCAGTAGCCGTGTTATTGAAGGGGGATAGCTTGGATTTGTCAGAAAACACGCCCTTGGCATCCTCACCAACCTTCTTGAACGTACCCCTTGATTTTTCAACGCGATCCATTTTCCAGTATGGCACATCAGTAAGTATGTAATCAAAGCGGGTCTTGCTCTTGGCAAGATCATCGAGAACTTCCCTGGCGTCCCCGTGTCGCATCTCTTGAGTTGGAACTGACTCGAGATCGCAGACTTGATGGTAAATATCTATCCATTCTTGGTTCATCTCGATTCCGGTCCCCTTTCGTCCCGAGAGTGAACATCCCAGCAAGGTGCCACCCACTCCGGCGAGGGGATCGAGCACGTGCTCGTTTTCCTTGGTGAAGGTGCGAACGAGCATCTCGCATAATTCTGGAGGTTTTTGACCACCGTGCTTGTTCCGAAGGGAGAGTTGGAAGCTGGGTGGAAAATTCCTCGGGATCACGCTTTTGGTTGAAAAAATCCATTCCTTTCCCGTTAAATCGTTTAGCGTGTTCCTCGTGTCATAAAAGCCCCTGGATGTACCGTTTTCGTCGAACAGTTCGATTTTCGTGATGAGACATGACCTCCTGCAATCGGATGTTACATGGTCTCGCTTGCATGAATTCCAGGAAAAGCGTTCCCGTGAGAATTCAGTACCTGCTTCTTATCAATTTTTGGCTTGAAGGCCATGATGGTTCTAGTGCATTTGGATGGGTTGATTGGCGTAGCCATATCAAATGAAATCCATTATCGATGCCCTGGGAATATCTGCAAGCACGGTTTCCTAGAAGGTGGACCTTCTCGTGAAAGCAGGATACATGGAAAGGATCCTCGATCCCGATGACCGTCGAAGCTAGCAGCTTCAGGTCCCTGGTGAGGGATTTGCATTCCACGAGCGATTCCTCAAAGTCCATTCAGCATTACTTGGCGAAGCACTGAAGGGAATGGATGAGATCCAAGTGCATGCTGTTTTGAGCTTCTTGAAGGCGGCATTGGAGTTCCTTGAACAAGGAAGTTAAGGGATTAAAGGGAGTGCTGAACTGGAAGGACATCTTCATGAATCAAGACAGATGTTCGCTTCAGTGCTCGGTGGTGTTCATGAACCGGTATTCTTACAACTTGCCACCATCCACCATGGAAATATTAATGAACCTGCCCTGATAGACTTCCGTATGAATGATGAACGTGTTGAACGCGTCATCGAGTTGAATGATGATCTCTTTGAAAACAACGAGAAACTCGCGCAGCGGAACACGGATTTTCTCAAGTCGAAGGGGATCCGGACTTTTGATATCGTGGGAGCCATCGGCGCGGGTAAAACTCTCATCTTGGAAAAACTCGTTGAACGCTTGGCAGGCAAGTACAAGATAATGGTGATCAATGGCGACGTGACAACCAGGGTGGATGCAGATCGGATTGAAAAGCACGGGGCAAAGTGCATCCAGATAAACACCGGCAGGGAATGCGCGTTGAACGCCTATCACGTCTTCAACATCTTGGAAAAACACGACGTGGCAGATTACGACTTGCTCTTCATAGAAAATGTTGGTAACTTGATATGCCCTTCAGATTTCATTCTTGGAACGGATTTTGACAGGATCGTGGTCGTATCGGTGACTGAAGGTGAGCACGTGGTGAGGAAGCATCCACTCTTGTTCAAGATGAGCAAGATCGCCGTCATCAACAAGATAGATCTATTGCCCCATCTGGATGATGTGGATGTGGAGCGCATGAAGGCAGATGCCTTGGAGATCAATCCGGACATCACCGTGATTCTCACCAACGCCAAGGATGCCAAGGGCATGGATGAGTTGTTACAACACATGAATATCTAGTGCATTCTTTCCACCCATGGTGGGAACGTGTCTCTCGTTCTAGCCTTTTCCCCTGACTTGCACGGGTCCAGGTGCGAGCCGGCTCGAGTCCATGAAAGGTTAAAGATGGATCGAGGACTATATATTTTGAACGAGCGATCGATGTGCAGGTGATAATCGATTATGGAATCCAGACAATTCATGGGATTTAACAAGGAAGTGGGTGCCCTCCTTAATTCCAAGGTGAAGGTGCAACTCAAGCATAAGGAAAGCTATTTCATCGTTGGCGTATTCAAGGGATTCTCGAAAGCAGCCGAGAGTATCTTCCTGACCGATGCGTCCGATACCTCGGGCAATACTTATGCGAAGATTCTCATCAAGGGTGACGATTGGTTAAGCGTGACATTGGAAGCAACCCCATTCCCGATGGAGGGGTTGTACCAGCGGTTGAAGAAGGTGTTCCCTCCAGGGCAGGTATCATTCATGTCTGAAGCCAACGCGATTTCTGTCATGGGAAAAATTAACGTGACCGAAAATGGCGTGAAAGGGGAGGGACCGTTGTATGATCGCGTCAAGAAAATTTTCGACATGTACGTTGCTGACTTGGATGAATGAATTACTTCTCCACTCTTTATCATTACCGCGTGGAATGGGACCACGCCATTTTTCATCGGTTCCGGTGAGTGGGATGAATCCAAAATTCCACCTCACCCTTTCAAGTTTCCCGATCGCTCTCCTGGATTGAACTGAAAATGGATCAGGGGAATAAACCCCGGAGCATGAGGGCTTTCACGAGGCGTTTCAACCCCACGATGTAGGCTGCGACCCTCATGGTCACGTTTTTCCCCGTGGCTATCTTGTAAACCTCATCGAATGCGGTGATCATCACTTTCTTCAATTCCTTGTTGATGCGTTCCAGATCCCAGAAATAGGCATCCCTTCCCTGGACCCATTCAAAATATGAAACGGTGACACCACCCGCATTGCCAAGGATGTCGGGAACAACCGTGATGCCCCGTTCCTTCAGGATCTCGTCTGCTTCTGGCGTTGTTGGTCCATTTGCACCCTCGGCAAGGATGCTTGCTTTCATCTCCTTGGCTATTTCGGCGGTTACTTGTTTCTCGACTGCTGCCGGGATCAGGATGTCACAATCGCAGGTTAACAATTCCTCGTTAGTGCAATTTATACCTCCTTCAAAGCCAACCACCGTGCCTGCACGATTCACGTGCTCGACAAGATCGGGGATGTTAATGCCGTTCTCGTTGATGATCCCCCCATTGATATCGCTCACTGCAATTATTTTCGGTTTGTGTGTCTCGTGGAGTTGCAACGCGCAATTGGAACCAACATTTCCAAATCCTTGAATGGCGATGCGCTGATTCGAAAGGTTTATGCCAAGCTTCTCCATCAGGGCTTCTATCACGTACATTAATCCCGTCCCCGTGGCTGCCTCCCTGCCAAGGGAGCCACCAATCTCGACAGGCTTCCCCGTGACCACGCCATGGGTGGTGATGCCCGTTCCGATGGAATAGGTGTCAAACATCCATGCCATGATGTTCGAGTCGGTGCCCACGTCGGGTGCTGGAATATCAACCATGGGACCTATCATGTTGATGATGGCATACGTGTACCTTCGCGTAAGTCGCTCCACTTCATTCCCTGATAGGTGTTTAGGATCCACGGTGATCCCTCCCTTAGCTCCACCATATGGTAGGTTCACGACGGCTGTCTTCATGGTCATCCAGAAGGCCAGTGCTTTAACCTCCTCCAAGGTAACGTGCTTGCTAAACCTGACCCCGCCCTTGGTTGGTCCCCGGGCATCGCAGTGATGCACCCTGTATCCCTTGAAGACCCTCACGGTGCCATCATCCATTTTGATGGGCACGCTCACTATCAAGGATCGCTGGCAGTGTTTCAAGTATTCTATTGCATTTAGCCACTCCCGCTCACGGGGAAGGTATTTCGCCGCTTTTTCCAATTGCTTTATTGCCATCTTGTATGGACTGCGTGAATCTTCCGTGGACATGTGATCAACTCCATTGTCGAATGAGCATTCAAATAATCGAAATCTAAATAATCCTTTTAATGTTGGTAAATTTGAACGTGACGATGGTACCGGGATCAAGTAACTCCTTTAAAATGGTGATAGCCGGCGCGGGTTCAATCGGTAGTTTATTCGCTTGGATTCTCGCCAAGAACGGGCTTGACGTTACCGTGGTAGCCCGAGAACCCCATTCTAATGCCATCATGTCCCATGGGCTGGTATTGCAGGATAGGGATGGCGTGAATCAAGGTGCATTGAAAAACATCACCTGTGGCACACTTCCCGAAGTTTTGAAGAATTGCTCGGTGCTCATGATCTCCGTGAAAGTGCATGACTTGGAAGCGATTCTCCAGGAAATCGAACCCGCATTTATCACCAGCCAAGACCCCCCCGTGATAGTGTTACTGCAAAATGGACTTGGGAACGAGAGAATGGTGGAAAGATACTATCCTGGTGCCACCGTGGTCCGCATCGTGACATCGAATGGTGCCATGTTGGCATCTCCGGGGCACGTGGTGCATGCAGGTCGGGGAAATACATTTATAGGGATTTCTTCCAAGGATCCTTCCCCGCTAGCATCCACCTTTATCGAGCAATTTTGCACCGCGTTGTACGCACGAGATCTTCACGTTCAAGAAACATCCAGCATCCAAGAACACGTGTGGAAAAAAGTGATAATCAACATTGGGATAAATGCTGTTGGCGCCATTTTTCAGGTACCTAACGGGAAGATATTGGAGAACCAACACCTGCTTCATGTTTCGCGGGAGCTGGTGAAAGAGGCAACCGAAGTTGCCCACCAGCAAGGATACCTTTCCGGCAGGGACGGGTGGGGGGTAACAAAGCGGGTGATGCAAACAACCGCGAAGAACCGGAATTCCATGTTGCAGGACTTGGATAAGGGCAAGAAAACGGAAATAGATTTTATAAACGGCGCGATTTCATCTATAGGTCGCGAGACCGGCATATCCACACCGTGGAATGATGCCATGGTGGAATTGATTCACGGTTTCGAGACCATCGATCACCCACGAGACCAAGACCATGATACTTCAGGAAGAACCCATTGACCAAACTGCTGTCATCCAGGCACTTCGAGACTTGCTGGATAAAGATGAGCAATACCAGTCAGGACGCATCCTCGGGAGCATGTGCACCTACCCAAACGAGTTTGCCCAGCGATTGGCATCCATGTTTCCCGAGAAAAACCTTGGAGATCCCGGATTGTTCCCGGGCACCGCAAGGCTTGAAGATGAGGCTATTAAAATGATGGGGGAGATTCTCGGGAGTGGCTCGGTGGTTGGGAACATGACGACTGGAGGATCCGAAGCCAATATCATCGCGATGCGAGTGGCAAGGAACCTGCGTCCACTCCCCGATCCCGAAGTAATCCTTCCTGAAACCGCACATGCATCCTTCTTCAAGGCAGCGGATTTCATGGGATTCAAGCCCCGCATATTGGAGGTGGATGACAATTTCATGATTGATCTCGGTGACTTGGAATCCACGCTCAATCACAACACCATCGCCGTTGTTGGCATCGCGGGGACGACCGCGCTTGGTTTGGTGGACCCGATAGATCAAATGGGGAAGATCATCAACGATTTCGATCCTGGGATATATTTCCACATCGATGCGGCATTTGGCGGGTTTGTCCTTCCCTTCATGCGCGACATGGGACATTCCTTTCACCCGTACGATTTTTCAGTTAATGCCGTGAAGTCAATGACAAGTGATCCCCACAAGATGGGCACGAATCTCATACCCAGCGGCGGGTTCATCATGCGGGAATCGGTGTACCGCGATGGCTTGGGATTCGATATTCCATACCTGGCAGGGGGAGCCATCAAGCATTTCAACATCATGGGGACGAGACCTGGAAGTGTCGTGGTTGCCTTTTGGGGCTTGATGAAGCATCTCGGCAGGAAAGGTTTCAGGGAGATCGTTTCTGGATGCTGGGAGAATACCAAGTATTTCAGGGAGCGCATCAGGGAGCATGAATCCTACCTGAACGTGGTTGTTGAACCAATCATCAACGTGATCGGTATCAAGTCGGAAACACGCACCCCCATCACCGAAGTCGATCGGCTCTTGAGGAAGAAAGGGTGGTACCTCGGCTTATTCAAGAACATGGAACCCCCGCTTATCAGGGTGGTGGTGATGCCACATATCACCAGGAACGCAATTGATGCCTTCTTCGATGACTTGGAATCCATTTTGAAGGAACTCCACGGGTGAAACCACATCATGCCAGTCGATCATGCGAAACAGTGGCGCGAAATCACGGTGGCAGTTCCCCACCGGATAAGTGGTTTCTTCGAGATCGTGGATCAAGCGCAAGTGACCGGGACTAGCTTGCAAGCCCTTTCAGCAATTGGATCTAGGGGCGGGGGACCTTGCCTATCTGCCCTTGGCACCACGAAAATCACCATAGACAAGCAATCGGGTATGCCTCCACGCGTTATAACCATTGATGGAAAGGAATGCACCAATCTCGCCAGAACTAGCAAGTCGGTCATGGATCTGCTTCCTTTCCAGCTTCCCGCTGATGTGTCGATAGCCATTGACCATGAATTCTCCCTGCCAACCGGTGCTGGATTTGGCAGCTCGGGTTGCGGCGCACTTGGGGTGGCTATCGGGCTGAACGTGCTCTTCCACGCGGGATTGTCAATGGAGCAATGCGGCCAAGTAGCCCATTGTGCCGAGGTCTTGAATAAAACCGGCCTTGGAACTGTGGGGGGACAGTTGAATGGTGGATGCACCATAACCATGGCCCCGGGATATCCTTTCACGATGAACAAGATCATCGTGTCTCCTTGCTTCAAGATCGCCTGTGCAAGCCAAGGTGGCATCCTGACATCCAGCATACTAACCGATCCATGTATCAGGGATCGCATCATCAAGGCAGGTAAAAAATCCATGAAGGAAATCGTTGAGGGATTCACCATCCAAAACTTCACGAGATTATCACGTGAATTCGTTCAGTGCACCGGCATGCTTGATATTGATGCCCTGGATCTCGGTAGCGTGAAACAAGTGATGGAAGAATTGAATGGAATTGATAGCAAGCATGTCATTGGCGCGTCCATGAATCAACTCGGGAAGTCGGCATTCTGCATTTTCTTGGAAGGCGAGGGCGTCACCGGGGAGATAAAAAGGATTTTCGAAAGAAATGGATTCACCGGGGTACACTTCTTGGAATTCAATGATCACGGCCCAAGGATCGTTCATTTAGCGTGATGCGGTCACTGGATTCTCCAGCGTGCCAATACCATCAATGGTTGCATCAACCACGTCCCCGTTAGCCAGCGGACCGACACCGTGGGGGGTTCCCGTAGCAATGATATCTCCAGGCTCCAAGGTCATGTACCTGGAAATGAAGGCAACCTGCTCTGGAATCTTGAAAACCATGGCTGCAGTGTTGGCGTGCTGCCTGAGTTCTCCATTCACCTTCAGGGTGAGATCGAGGTTACCTGGATCAATTGATCCCGCCGGAACCAACCGTGGACCGATGGGACCGAAGGTATCAAGGTTCTTGGACCTGAACCACGGACGCTTGTTGGAGATATCCTCCCGCTGGAGATCCCTTGCCGTGATGTCATTGAACACGGTGAAGCCTTCCAGCCGTTCCATGACCTCGTTGCTCGGCACATTCTTGCAGGAATGCTTGATGATCACCGCCAGCTCGATCTCGTGATCCACGCGCTTGATGCAAAGGTCTGGCGGTGGCAGGATGATGGGTGCACCATGGGGAATGAGGCACGTGGGAGTCTTCACGAAAAACAATGGTTCGGTGGGGGGCTCGTTTCCAAATTCCTTCGCGTGTGCACGGTAATTCCGTCCCAAGCACACGATCTTGGTCGGATGCAATGCATAGTTCGACCCGGTATCTTCGATGGGTAATTCTATCACGATTATCACCTAGTTAATGTTAAATCGCTTGAGTTACTCATCTTAGTAATCTTCCACGATTTTTAACGATACGGATGGGACATGCCAACTTTCAACAAGCACGAACGCTCATCAATCGACTATTACAAGGTGCGCCGGGATCTTGACCTACTCAAGAAGAAAAAGGGATACAACACGGAATTAGTATCCTTGTACATACCCCATGACCGCCCGCTCTCCATGGTTGTCGGGTACCTGCGGAATGAGCTATCTGAATCATCGAACATCAAGAGCAAGTCCACCCGCAAGCACGTCATGGATGCCATCACATCCCTTATTGCAAAGTTGAAGATCCTTCCTGAAAGCGAGACGGGGTACATTTTATTTGATGGATTCATCCCACGCCATGGCCCAGGGACCGAAAAGGAGGAGAACTACGTGATCGTCCCCCCGGAAAAGGTAACCACGTTCCGTTATCATTGTTCATCGGAGTTCTTGCTGGAACCCTTGGAGGAGATGATGAGGGACAAGGGTACCTTCGGATTGATCTCCATCGGAAGGAAGGAAACTGCAATCGCAATCCTACATGGGAAGAAAATCGCAACGGTAACAACGCTCACGTCGGGGATCCACGGCAAACACAGGGCAGGCGGTCAATCCCAGCGGCGGTTCGAACGCTTAATCGAGGAAGCCGCCAGGGAATTCTACAAGCGCATCGGGGAGCATGCAAACCAGATTTTCGGTGAGTTGGAAGAGTTGCAAGGCATCATCATTGGAGGGCCTGGGCACTCGAAATACGAGTTCATCGATGGTTCGTTTCTCCGGCAGGAATTCAAGGACAAGATACTGGCAACTCCCGATACCGATTCGGACGGGGAGTTGGGAATCAGGAGACTCATCCAAACATCAGAGGAAATCTTGAAGGAAACCGAGTTCATGAAGGAGAAGCAACTCATAGACAAGTTCATGGGTGAGATTGCAAGGGAAACTGGCATGGTGGTGTATGGCTTGCACGAAACCATCGAGTCGTTGAAAAATGCGGCTGTGGATACCCTTCTCCTCAGCGAATCCATCAAGACGGTCCATATCCGACGAAAGTGTGGTGGATGTGGGAAGATCGACACCTTCAACCTGCCCCGGGATGAGGCGGAAGACAAGATCGAGGAAGCCAGTTCAGGGATTTGCCCCGAATGCAATAGCGGTTACGTGAGCGCGGAAATCGAGCAAGTAGACCTTATTGAATACATGGGGTATACCGCGAACCAGATGGGCACCGATGTTCAGATCCTCTCCACGGATACCGAAGAAGGAGCCATGTTCTTTGCAACCTTCGGCGGCATCGGCGGTTTCTTGAGGTACCGGTACAATTACTAAATCAATCACAATTATTCTTGCGATTTACCCATTTTCCGCCAGAAAGCCACGTCCTTTAGTTTAGGCAGTGGTAGTTCAATATTTCTCCCTTGACATCCACCAAGTCCCGCTCACCAGGCTGGTGGATCATGCCATCACTCGCTCGATGAGATCTTGCTCACGGGCGTGCATGCCAAGGCCAATCGTGGTCCTGTGGTAAGCCATGCCAAGTGAAGCCACGACATGGCCACAGTTGATCCTCCCTGTAATCGCGATATCCCCCAGCAGGTCACCCAAGGCGTGAAATTGAGCCTCCTTCGAAGGACCCGTGATGGCGGCGGATCTTGCCGACAGTAATGCCTTCGCCAATGGATAGTCCAGCTGTTCCCCGTTGACGACTTGCAATCCATCTCGTGGATGGTATAGCGCCGTGATCTCCTCCAAGCCAAACAAGGACAAGCGAACCTTCAGCACCGGGTCGCTGGCATTGCCAGGATGGAAATAGACGTGATTTCCACCGGGAAATGTAAGATCCACCTCTTTCTTCAAGGTTTGTATTGTTACCGGTTCCTGCTTTTCCACGGGGTTGATTCTCGTGACCATTCTCACGAGATCACCTCCCAATGAGCCATCTGCTGGACCGACAACCGCCGCGGGTGTTAATTCCCTGGAAAAGGCTTCCCTGTCTGCAGGCCTGTAGAAATCCCAAGCATCCCGCGTCCCTTGGATGGAAGCATCATGAATGCCAAGAATGGCAAGGACTGCCACTGGATGTTCAATCAAGAAAGCAGCAGATGATCCCGACTTGATATCTACCCTGAACTCCTTGTGAAAGACATTAGATGGGTGCACTTGAATCCCGTTGATATCTATCCCGCTGGTTTCATCCTTGGGATTGATGATGTAATATTTGCCACGGATGGCTTCACGCAAGGTTCGCCTATTCATTGAATTCACCATGCTCCCCAGCATTGTCCTTAATTGAATGGCGCCCCGGCCCCAGTAGAGCCTCCATGATTTCCCTGAATGGCTCGGATTCCTTCGATCTAAACATCCTCTTCCAGTTTCTCGTGTCCCTGAAGGCTTTCGGGCCGAAAATGATTACTGGTAGTTCAGGGTACCAACGGAATAGGCTAGAACCGATTGTTCGATCTTGGTGCCAATCGATGTACAAGCCATTGCCTGCAATTCTATTCACGAGAGTTTCAAGGGTGTGGTAAAATCGTGTATTCACGGGGAATCGGGAACCAGCACTTGCATCAAGAAAAGACACGTCGCAGGTAATTCCCGAATCCTCACAACCCTTGAATTGGTTCATGGTTGATAGGAGCATCGTGGTAATGCTTGTATCCACCGGCGTGGAGTCCATGAACACGTGCAACATGACCCCGCGATCCCCGCGTGTGGTTTCCAGGCTAATTGAAGGTGCTCCGACGAGAAATTTTTCCCTGTATGGTGCGTTGGGACCGAGGTCGTATATTTCATGGCTTGGCTCGTGCAGTTCAAGTAAAAGTTCACCCAATGAAGAAGCAACCCGGTCCATGGCATCAGCTTGGCACGGGGCATGGGACCCCGGCATGGCTTTGATTTCCACGTCAATCCTGAAGGTGGATTTCTCGCTGGTGCGAGCCTCCAATCCAGTTGGTTCGATGATCCACGTGTCCGGGTGAGCCAAGAAAAGGTTCCTAAATGTCTCGAGAAATGCATTCATGTTTCTTGGATGCTGGTGAAAGATAACATTCACGCCAGCTTGTGGTTCCTTCTTTGCGACTAGTTCATCAAGAACGTCTAGCAACGTGGCTATTAGCCATGTTCTCGCGAGTACATCCCCAGGAAGCTTTCCCTTGCTCTCGTGTAGCTTGGCGAATGGATCTCCTCGCCAAGTATCAACAGCCAAGCAGCACGTGAATGGCGTGGCAGGTGATTCCAAGGCACTTGGAATATCAAGGAAAATGCAATCCCCCCCTGCATGCAACCGGCGCATCATGCCAAGGCCTGAGCGCTCTACAAGCATTTCAAGCTGCATTTCTATCGCATCCAAGCATTCAATTGAGGAGGACGTTGCCTCGATGAGCTTCTCGCTTGTTTGAAGGAAGGATTGAATCAGGTGTTATCACCAACCGGTTCACAGTCTCGAGTCCCTCTATTCGTGAATGACTTATTTAGGTTTGGTTCATGGTTTTCCCGTGTTTAGCCACCGTGGAAATGATTGATGAGCATGGAGACAAGTCGGGTGCACGTGTTCACGGGTTGCAAGATAATAACCATGGATGATAAACGAACCATCGGAAATGCAATTGCCGTGCAAGATGATAAAATCATCTCGGTGGGTTCAGAAAATGATATCGAGAAAATGGTACGGGATTATCGTGAATCCACTGGCTGCAAGGTTGTCCACCATCCGCAGGATGGAAATCGATGCATCATGCCAGGATTCATCGACACGCATCTCCATCCCGGGCTGTGCATTTATTTCAAGCTGCAGGTGAATCTTTCAGGCGTGCGGAGCCAAGAGGAACTGAAAAAAGTTCTCCAGGAGGCTGCATCGACAAGGAAAGGGGATGAATGGATACTTGGGGTGGATCTCATGGAGGATAATTTCGTCGATCCCGCGGAGCGATTCTTCCCCACGAGAAAAGAATTGGATCTCGCGGGTGATAATCCAATCGTGGTGATGCGCCATGACGGCCATATTTGCAGCGTGAACACCGCCGCCCTCCAGCACATGAATATAACCGATAAGATATTGGAAAAATTCTCCGACGGCTCTGGTGAAATTAGGATGAATGCCTTTGGAGAATTCACGGGTGTTCTGACCGAGGAAGCTACGTCCATTGCCTTGAATCACGTGCCGTTCCCCGGCATTGCCAAGGTGAAGGATGCCGGGAACGCATTCTCCAAGGAATTAGCATCATTCGGAATCACCACGGCCGGCGGGATGGTGCAACTTGGCAATGAAGGCATCGCGGGCAAGGCAGGAGCGATCGAGGTCCCCCTGATGATTGCGTTGGCAAGCGAGGGGATATTCAACCAAGATTTCGTTTTTTACTTGGTGACAAGCAAGCCCAAGAAGATCCCGCGCCAGGCGAGAGCATTCAAAAAACTCAACAAGCCTGATGGGCAGTTTACAGTCGGGGGCATCAAACTCTACGCGGATGGCAGTTTCGGTGCATCCACTGCATGCATGCATGAACCATTCAGCGACTCGAAGGATGGTGTATCAGGATTCATGGTCAAAGATATCGATACCCTTCGCGCCCTCTTCAAGGATGTGGATGAACTGGGATTTCAAGTGGCAATACATGCAATAGGAGACAAGGCCAACCGGCTGGTGGTTGATGCTTTTGATGGAATTGCCACCCCAGCCAAGCGGCATCGCATCGAGCACGCATCCATACTCACGGATGATACCATGGCAGATATCGCTCGATTGGGGTTGGTTGTATCATGTCAGCCTGCATTTATCCATAGCGAACATCATTGGCTGGAAAAACGCTTGGGAAAGGAACGGCTGCAAAGAACATATGCATTCAAATCCATGCTCGATGCTGGCATCATGATTGGAGGTGCATCGGATGCCCCCGTGGAATCAGCAAATGTGATGAGAGCTATCGAAGCTTGCGTTACCCGGGACGGCATGGTTCTTGCCGAATGCATTCCAGTGATGGACGCCCTTGCATTCTTCACGATTGATGCCGCACGAGTCTTGCGCCAGGAAGGCTGGAAGGGTAGCCTGGAACCAGGAAAGCAGGCAGATTTCGTGATCCTGGAGAAGGATCCAACCGCCACGCCAAGCAGCGAGATCGGGAAAATCAAGGTACTTGCCACCTACCACCGGGGCAAGTGCACCTTCCGGCAGTGAGGGAATGAATCAGCGGTGGATCGGCCAGGGCACATTGCACGACCCGGGCAATCAACGCCAGCTTTTAAAAGGATACGGGGGATCTAGTTATCCATGCACGATGACGTTCCGGATTCCCATCCCCGTGCAGAATCGTTGCGCATGCGACACGAGGTGATCGAGGGCTGGGAGAAAAAGGTAGTTACCACTGCTGGATTGTTCGCGCACGGCAGGGGGGAAGCCTTTAATTACCTTCTTGGGGAGCAAACGATACCAGCTGCAAGGGAAGCAATGAAAGCAGCCGTGGCGATGCTTTTACTCGCACGTGCTCCCGTGTTATCGGTTAACGGGAACGTGGCGGCTCTAGTGCCCCATGACTTGGTTGCGTTGGCTGGAGAGCTGGATGCGCGCATTGAAGTGAATCTTTTTTACAGGGAAGAAGGAAGGGAAGAGGCAATAGAAACCGTGCTTCGGGAGGCAGGTGCTACCGAGATCTTGGGATTGGGGGATGTTGAACCAGCAACCTTGAACGACCTGGAAAGCAACAGGCGCATCGTGGATCCAAGAGGCATTGCAAAAGCTGACGTGGTCATGGTTCCACTGGAAGATGGCGATCGAACCGAGGCATTAAGAAAGGCGGGTAAGAAAATCATCACCATAGACCTGAATCCACTCTCACGCACGGCACAATGGGCACACGTGACCATTTGCGACGAGATCACGAGATGCCTGCCCCAAATGATCGACACGGCAAGGGAGTTCAAGCAATCCATGAATGAAGAACAATTGAAGGAACTTCTCAGTGAATATGATAATGCCAAGGTGCTTTCGAAGGTGATCTCGTTCATGCGCGATTACCTGGGGCGCTTGGCGGAACAAGGCGTGTTCTTAGACCTGCCAATGGAGGGGGATGATTAACCATGGATGAAGCCAAGAAGGTACTCAAGATTGGTGGCTCGCTTCTCTTCGGGGAGACCTTGGAAGTAAACGAATCTCGCATCAAGGATTTCATTGAATTGATAACGGAATACCGGGATTCCATCGCAGCGGTCATCGTGGGTGGGGGCAAGGTTGCACGGTTGTACATCAACGCTCTGGCTTCCATGCATGGCAACCAATCTCTCCAAGATATGCTTGGTATTGAAATTTCGAGGATCAACGCGCGAATGCTGGCTTCAATGATGGGTAATGAAAATGCCTATCAAGGCATCCCGCGATCTGCGAGAGAACTTCTAGAACTACGATCCATCTTGGATGGTAAAATCGTGTTTACTGGCGGGTTCGAAGTCGGCCAATCAACGACCAGCGTTGCCTGCGAGGTGGCAGAAATCCTTGGAAACTTGCAACTTATCATCGGTACAGATGTTGATGGCGTGTATGACAAGGATCCCGGCAAGCATCCTGATGCGAGGAAGCTTGAGAAGGTGACTCCAAGTGATATTATCTCGATACTTGGTATCGGGAGTGAAAAAACCCAAAAAGCAGGCGAATACCGCATTCTTGATACTGTCTCCCTTTCAATCATCATGCGAAGCAATCTTAACGTGCGCATCGTGAAAGGTGATACTGGAACGTTGAAACGGGCACTGAAGGGCGAACACGTTGGTACCAGAATTCAATATGAAGAGGAAAATTGAACCATTAAAAGAAAACATCAAGGTGAAACACATTGAATGAAAATAATTACCTGTACGTTTCTGCAGGTTCCACACCTCCAGCATTTGCTAATTCGGTGAGCTGGTTCCTCGCGCTGCACCAGGCGGATTATAAAGTCACCGATATTTTTTTCATCCCGTCGAAGGAAAACACGAAATACGGGGTAAAGGGAACCAGGGATAACATTCCAAAAGCCATCGATTTAGCTAAACAAAGCTTGAGCATGATGAACCCACAATTGCTGGATGAAGTGACATTCCACGAGCAACCCCCATTTTCCATGCCCGAAGAGGACTTGCTTGAAGCAACGCGCGTCACCGTCAAGAACGTGCGCGAGGCTGCCGCAGGGGCTGGAACCATTATATTCGACATGACGGCGGGCAGGAAAACCATGGGTGCCGCGATCACGCTTTCTGCCAATATCCTGAAATTCAAGTATACCATGAACGTGTTCATCACGTACTACTGGTTGATCCATTGGAACAAGGAAAACCTTCGCAAGAAAGCACACGAGCTTGGGAGGGATGATATTGCCTCCAAGGTATTCAACTTGGATCACCTTGACGAGATCATCAAGAGCTTGGAGTGAGGGAGAACCATGAATTCAAACAAGACCGAGAGGCGCATGAATCTCATCATCCTCCTGAATAAACTTGTTGAAGCTTCACCCACGCATACCTTGATGATAAAGGGCATCGATGAGAATAATAGCAAAACGTTCTCCATTGAAATAATCCTCAAGGACGAGTTCAAGGAGGTTAAAATGAATGGTATTAACCACAGGGATTTTGCTTCCCTGCTCTGGGCGGCAGGGATGCTCCCCACCAAGAACCACCAGGATCTTTCCACCACGATTAACACCTTCTTAAAGGAACAGGGAAACAGGCCCCGTGCCCTTGCCTTGGATACCAACTTGATTTACTCGAGATTCATGCATAATTTCATCGAGATATCCATCGACCAACCGTTCCAATCTATACCGTTCATGATCATTGTTGGGCGGGGAACCAATGACGAGATGCACTACAAGACGAGCTTGACGTACAAATCACTTGAAGCCTATAGCAGGAAGAGGTACGAACAGTTCTGCGACCTACTCCTGAGAGATTCAGAAGTGAGCATGCTGCTTGTTCACGATCGGGACAAGCAAGAAGCATCTCAGCGGTTGCGAGGGGTTTCCAGCCGTGAAGGGAGGAGAGGCTTGAAGGGGCTGCTGTATTTCAGGAAATTGCAGAAAAATTATCATGTTATCGTGAGCAAGCCCGTTCATCTATATTACGCCAACCACATGATTGGTAAACCCGATCTAGACTTGCGAAGGCTAAAAAACCTTTCCAAGGGTGATGAGGTTCTCAAGATATTGAAGAACATCGTTGTTGAATACCCCGATGCCGTGTATGACTCCATCATTCGCCATGAAGTGGAATTCATGAGGGATAACACGAATCTCGAGATCATGTTCCTCACGGCCGATAAGAACAATGATGAATCCTCCGAAACGGAAGGCTTGCGGCATTCGTACGTCCAACAACCCACGTATTGGCAAGAAG
>WJJB01000186.1 GCA_014729935.1 Candidatus Bathyarchaeota archaeon
CTCTCACTCCTCACTTTTCGTGGAGAAGAACCACCATGAGACCCCCTGAATGTGCCGTGTGTGGCAAGGAAGATGGTTGTGAATTACTCGCATTCAAGCAGAGCACTAGTGACAAGAATTGGGAGAAGCGGATGAAGAGCATGGGCGGTGTTGGGCATCCCCCTTGGCAAGAATGGTTTTGCGAAGAGCATGCCGAGAATGCGAAGAAATTCACCAACATGACCTTGAAGGATGCATGGCCTGAAATGAAAAAGCGCTTTAAGACGTCATGAGGAGTCATCAAAGCTGCAAGTAAAGGGAGATTCTTTTCTTCCCGCATCTTTAAATATCTTGTAGATAAAATCATCTAGCTTGGCAAGCTTGCTCCTGTTTATTCCCGGTCCCTTGAACACGTTGGAATATCTCTCTTCTAACTCGTCCCTGATTACTTCGATGAGCCGGTAGATGAAATCGTGGTCTTCGAATGGCTCGTGAATGACGAGAAACGTGATTTCATTTCCGTTCACATCATGTTGCTCGATAACCATGTGCGTGTTGGTGAAAAGTATATCTGCTAATTGATCTCGCGGAAAGATTTCCGAACCAAATTGCCGTACTGCCGTCGCAAATCCAGCAACCAAGTCACAGTTGATTTCACATCGTTCGAAACGAGCCTCATAAGCGAGAAGTCCCGAGTCCGTGTAGATCATTATTGATATTATCACAATAACCACTTTTAACCCATAACTACTTGTTCGATCATTGTAAAAAAGGGATAGCTTGCATAGGTTCTCGGGCTAAATCGGTTGATGAAGCCACGGCGTTCATGCCGTTCAGGCACTTGTCATTCACCAACATCCAGTCCCTCGTTGTCTTCCTCGTCGGATCGGGTTGCATTGGGAAATATTTCTTTCGGACGTATGCTTGCTTGTCCTTAAGCACATTCCTTGGGATGATCTTACATGATAGATGCTACCGTTGCATCTTAGTACATGTACGGTATGTGCTCAAAGAATGGACCAGTGAACTAACCCCCGCCTGAAGGCTGGGGCTTCTAACCCGCACCAATGGCTGGAGCTTACCGCGAGTGCATCGCTGCTTCTACCACGAGCGAGCCCGTGTATCGCGGCAAATCGTTCGGTCGCTTTCGGGAAGCGGTCCAAGAACGATTCCCCGTTCACGGGGGGGTTCGGCAATAGGAAATCGTGGTCACCGTTCTCGCTTTTGAGCAAGATCACGATTATGATGTTGATCGCCGAGTTGATGTCGCGATCCATCCGATTTCCACAATTGCAGTCAATAATTCTCTCGGTAGGTGCCAGTTTTCTCACTTTTCCACAACAGTACAACGCGTGGTTGATGTTTCGGGGTTGAAATTGGTGGGATACAAGGAAGAAAGAGTTTTGCTACACGATGGAGCAGGAATTCTTGATACCCCTAGCTATTATGGCAGTTTGAAATGGGAAGCGAGATATTTGTCGGAGCCGAATTAAAATGTAGTCGATGATAATTATCAAGTTCCCCCGATACTGTTTAGGGCGTGGTAGTTCAAAGGCTAAATACACAATCTAACACGATTTCATCTTTTTTTTCCAAAAGAAGACCACGTCCTCTGGTTTGGGGCGTGGCTGAATCTCTCACCGTCGTTCAAAAATTCGATGGTCTCCCTCCCTTTTCAAGTGATGGCTTCGATGGCTAGAGCAGTGCTCGTCGACCATGCCGTGAAGGTGTGCATCCACCCGAACAAGACGCAAGAAGAATTGCTCGCAAAGACGCTTGGATGCAAGCGATGGATCGGGAACCACTGGCGGGAAGAACGGGAAACGTACTAAAAGGAACACGGCAACACGGTTGGTTTTAGATACATCCCCGCGAGGATATCGAAGAAGACGAATCCGTGGCTCAAGGAACTCGATAGCCGTTCGTGAATGGAAGCATTATTGATGATGGAGATACTAGTGATCTTGTTGGAATTAAAATACCCCGTGTACCATCGACGACCCATCGAATCTTCAGTTGTTGAACTAGAGGAAAGTGGGGGAACCTGCCTTGCCATAAAGCATGTCTTCAAGATGAATGAACGGTTCGACACGAGAAAGGCTTTCTTGCTCACGCGAAAACGCCTGACGCATGACATCACGTTAGTTCATGGAATCAACCGCAAGGGAGGAATTTGGAAGAAAAAACGGTTAAGAACCATCCGTGACGTCTTATATTGCACTAATCGCTCGTTGCGCAAGTCTGCACGTGAAGTTCTCACGTGGATAGAGAATAGTGATATCGAGCGGTTGCGAGAAGGCACTGGTGCAAGGGATGCCGAACTCCTGTTTTGCGTGGATCCATCGCATATCAATTACCTCGATATTGAAACCACGGGAATGCGTGATGCGAGGATTTTCCTGGTTGCACTTGGCATCTTGAATGTGCCGGCAAACACGCTAGAAACGGTCCAGTTCTTGGCAAGGAACCTCGACGAGGAATACATGGTGTGCAAGCAAACATTGGATATGTTAAAACGTTACCCGTGCATGATTTCTTATAACGGGAAAGCCTTTGATGGGAAGGTGCTAGATGAGCGATTTTTCTATTATTTTAACACGGGCATCGATGATATCTTGGAACATCATGTTGATTTACTGCACGAGGTCCGTCATTTCACAGGTGCTTCTAAATGCGTGAAACTCGGGGATGTAGAACGGAGCATCCTGCGTGCCCCGAGAAGTGGAGATATCCCTTCCCGTGATATCCCTGATGCATATCAATTATTCATAAACGCGGGAAACCACGATTCATTCACACGGTATCTCTCTGAGGTTTTCCAAGTGGGAGATAACAATGTAATGAATTCCAGCAAACTTGTAGGTGATAGCGAGACATCACGCGCGTTTTTTGACATGTACAGGGTCATCCATCATAACTTCATCGATATCTTATCGTTGCATTCCATCTTGATGAAGATCCTGCAAACGGTCCACGCGGGCTTGATAACAGGATGCAGAAGGTGTTGATGGTAATGGAGAATAACCATATCCCTGGTGAAAATCGTCTGAAAGCTATCTTGAAGAAAAAAAAGCAATCCGATAAAGCAAAAGTGAGCCTGCTCCACGAGCGAGCTCTACCAGCCAAGGAGTCCAAGTTCCTTGAAATCAACATGGACCGACTTCACCCGAAACTCTCGAGTTACCTTGAAAGTGTCGGATTCAATTTCTGGACGCATCAATCTGATGCCATTGAAAACATCTTAGACGGGCGAAACGTGGTGATCTCCACGTCGACGGCATCAGGGAAAACCATGTGTTATCTCATCCCCATTCTCAATAGTATCTTGGAAAGTGGGCTTGTCAACACGACATTCCTAGTGTACCCACTCAAGGCTTTGGCTCAGGATCAATTCCAGAAAATTCGACGGATCTTTGCGGCGCTGGATATCCCGCAACGATACATTGGGGTTTATGACGCCGACACGGCAATAGATGACAAGCGACGTATACGTAACGAGTGTAAGATCGTCATCACGAACCCGTATGGATTGCACATGTACCTTGGAAATCATCGCCTATGGAAAAAATTCTTGGAACACGTGCATTACATCGTGTTCGATGAAGTTCACGTGTATACCGGGGTCTTTGGATCGAATGTAGCCCTCCTGATGCGCAGGATCAAGAGAATCGCCAACGCGTATGGGAAAAACCCCCAGTGGATTTTTTGTAGTGCAACCATCGGTAATCCCAGGGAATTGGCAGAAAAACTCACAGGATTGCCCTTCATCTTGGTGGATGATGATGGTTCCAATACAAGCGAGAAATACTTTTGGTTATGGAACCCGGCATATAACAAGGAAACAGACCAGCGCATCTCGTACCATCACGATAGCAGGGAGCTCTTCCAATATTTCATCCAGCATGGATTGCAAACCCTCATGTTCACCCAAAGTCGAAAGATGGCAGAGCTGCAAGCGAAATGGGCCATCAATTACTTCCGGGGAACGAGACATGAAGGAAGGATCATGCCATACCGGGCTGGATATCCCGCGCGAACCCGCAGAAAACTCGAAAAACAATTGCGGGAGCGTTCCTTGATTGGCATCTCGGCAACAAGTGCCTTGGAACTTGGAATCGATATCGGAAGCTTGGATGCAGTGATCATATCGGGATTTCCAGGATCCATGATGTCCCTGTGGCAGCAAGCAGGAAGATGCGGGAGAGGAAAGGGGAAATCCATCGTGGTTTTTTGCGCGGGATCCGATGCACTGGATCAATACTACATCAATCATCCACAAATGTTCTTCAAGAAGAATCACGAGAGTGCTATCATTAGCTTGGAGAACCCATATATCCTTCGAGGGCATCTCGCGTGTGCCGTGAAGGAGCGTCCCATTGGCGATTCCGAGCTACTGTTTTTCGGTCCACGAGCACATCCAGTAATGCGGGATATGCTTGCCGAGGGTATCATCCATCGAATAGGCAATAAATTTTTTTATGCCAAGGATGATTTCCCAGCGGAAAAAATTCCACTTAATGCAATTCCCACCGAGAGTTACCAAGTTTTTCAAGTGGACAGGCAAAGAAGAAGGTATCTCACCTCAGAAACCGAAGATAGGGTGTTTTCGACCCTGCACGAGGGGGCTATCTTCCTTTTCATGGCAGAGACATTCAAGGTGATCTCCCTTGATTTGGATGAAAAAGTCGTATCCCTGAAGCGCGAGGAAGTTAATTATTACACCGAGCCGTATTACGATACGAGTGTTATTCCCTTGGTTGAACGGGACAATGGTGAGAAGGTGCCCGCACGAAGAAGGTCATCACTCGTTCCTGCACTGGTTCGCGAGAGGGGGGAGGGGTTAGAACCATTAGAAATTCATTATGGCAACGTGACAGTGGAAAAAAGATACACGAAGTATGTTGAGAAGAAAATCTCCGATGGCAGTACCATGTCCCAGCACCCGCTTCACCTGCCACGAACGAAATTCAACACGAAAGGGGTCTTCATCATCATCCCGAATGATATTCACGTGGCATTATTGGAACAGGGAAGCAAGAAATTAGGGGGAGGAATTCACGCAATCGAGCATGGTATCATCGCGTTATTCCCGCAGCATGTTTTCTGCAGCAGGTGGGACGTGGGAGGCGTCAGTATTACCTTGGATCCATTATTCAATCGCCCGGTTATTTATCTCTATGATAGTTTCCCGGGGGGGATCGGATTGGTGGAAAAAGCCAAGGATGTCATGCTTTCATTGCTCGGTGACACGTTGGAGATAATCAAGTCCTGTACATGTCAAGCGGACACCGGGTGCCCGTCCTGCGTTCAATCACCGAAATGCGGGAACGGAAACGATCCCATTTCGAAATCGAGTGCGGAAACGATCATCGAGATGCTATTGCAGCTGGAGTATACTAGCCCCCGTTACTTCAAACCTAGACCTTCCGGACATCGGTGATGTCAAGCTGCCAGGGTTAACTGGATGGGTGGTAACGGCACCCGTCGCGGGAACGTGTAGCCCCCGCGGATAATGGTGCAACGTGGATGTTGCGCGTAGCGTTGAGATCCCTGTCGAGCACGAGACCGCATTCGAAGTTCGTGCAATGGAAGGTCTTTCCCTTCCTCTCGTCGATGGTCCTGCACTGGCTGCACTTCTGGGAGGTATTCCTCGGGTTCACGAGCTCCACGAACATGCCCTCCCGCCTCGCCATCGACGTGACGTGGGCTTGGAGCTCCGAGTAGAGCCAGTGGACCTGCCACGTGGCGAGGAAGAGACCGGAATTCTTCCTGGACAAGCACCGGGACCAGCTCAAGTCTTCCAGCCGGATGACTTGGACGCCCTCGTGTTCGCAGGCAGCGACGAAACGCGTGGCGACTTGCTTGGCGAGCTCCTCGTGGATGTTGCGGATCTTCATCCAGGCGCGCTTCCACTCGCGGCGCAGCGTGAAGTACTTGTGGTGCTTCTTGAAGGTTCCGGGATGCTTGTTCCTGTAGCGGTCCGCCCTCGATTTCTTGCGGTAGGCTTCCTTCTGCAGGGAGACCCGCTTCCGCTTGAGGTTCGGGATGGAATGCACCGGGTCGGGCGGTCCCGAGAACCAATCGCCGCGCGGGCCGGCGAGTTGTCCTTGATCGAGGAAGTACTCCTCGTGCATGGAACGCGTCGCCGCCTGCTTTAACACAGTGATCGATGCACCGTGGCTCTTGGAATAGCGGACCAAGTAACCAAAACCGAACCGGATCAAGCGATCCCTGTACGTGACCACGACGCGGTGGATCACCCCGTGCCGATCGCCTTGCACAGCCTCTATCATCTTCCGGTGAAACGTTAATCTTGTCCTTTTCTAGCCTTGTACCTCCTGCATGCTGTCTAGAAATGTCCGGAAAAAAATAAGCTGCTAGATAACCCTAACTAAACTGGAGATCGTGGTTTTCTCATGGGTTTTCGTATCAACCATTGGAAAATCCATGGAAGGTGCACCCGACAGGTTTTCAATACACCATCAGGTCTTTTGCTGAACTTTACTTCTCTTGTCGCTGTTTTTTCAGGAACTCTGGCACGAGGGAACTGCCAAGGTCCTTGGCAGTAGCAACCATCGACCGTGGATCAAGTGGATTCTTGAAATCCTTCCCAAGTATCTCTATGGTTTTGATCAGCTTCTCGAAGTTCGCGGACATCGTGTTTAAGGGATCAGCAACACGTTCCGTCATATCATTGATGGAAGTGGACATCTCCTCGATGGATTCGCGGGTGCGATGCAAAGTACTGGTCATGTCATCCATGGAATTACCAAGACGCTCTGACATGGCTTCCAGTGCAGCTAATGTCTTTTCAAGCGTGCTAACCAGTTGTTTCATCTTGAGCATGTCGGGTGACATCGTGTCACTATCAATACAAGAACACTTGAGAAAAACTTTCCCAAATGCAAAAGGTTAATGTTCTTTCAAGTTTCTTTATAAGCTTGAACTTATTTTGTACATCAAGCAATAACTTCACTATCAAAGTTGATAATCTTGAATGCAATCAAGCAAAAATATGTCTTGAGGCTGATCGCGCTCCAATTCGTTTTTATCGCATTGATCATCACCCTGCTTCCAACTATGATTTCTACCGTGAGTGCACAAGGATCAACCGAACCAGATGCCAGCTACTACAACATGATTCTCATTGCTATTGCAATGGTCGTGGCTATACCCTCCCTTGCTGCGGCATACGTTTTAAAAACAGCAGTTTCTTCTGCAATCGCCGCTTTAACCGAACGCCAATCAATAGGCGGGCTGGCATTGATATTTGTGGCAATGGGTGAAGCAATCGCGATATACGGCCTCATTGTTGGCATGATGCTCATGCAATATCTTCCAAGTGTCTAATAGGATGAATTTAAATCAATTCCTTTTCACCTTCATGAATTCCCATGGAAATCCAAGAATATATCGACACGTACGCCTACGTCCTTGTAAGGATCGCGGCAGCGAAGGCCAAAGCAGTTACACTGGATGACATGAATAGCTTAATTGACTGTTCAAGCATCGAATCCTTCAAGCAAGCCTTGGCAGAAATTGATGAGGATATCACTATCGATTTCTTGAATTCCTCCAAGGATTTGGAAAAAACCCTTCACCAGGTTTTTTTCAAGTATGCAGCCATCATCATCAAGAACTCTCCACGGGAGTGTCAGGAATTCATGGTAAAATACATGCAGAAATATGAGGTGGAAAACTTGAAAGATATCGTCGTTGCCAAGCTGGTTAGCCTAGATTCACGATCCATACGAGAGGGCATCTATTACCAAGTGGAAGACATGTTGAAAACAACGAAAAACCTTGAAAATGCCTTGAATGCTGAAAATCTTGATGAATTGATATATTGGTACAGGAAAACCCCGTATCACGGGATCTTGCATGAGATACAAGATCGATACAACAAGACCCATGAAATTTTCTTTGTATATGCATTTTTGGATAAATTTTACATAGATGATTTTAACTTACTCCTTGATCAACATTCCAGGTGGAACCTCGGAGCAGGGAAGATCATCAAGTTTTTCGTGGGGAAATTTACCGATTTCTACAATTTATCGACAACCATTCGTGCAATCGATTACAATTTCACTTGGGATGAGTTGGAATTATTGCTATCCATCCATGAAACTGAACGGCTCGTATCAAAGCAAGCGATCAAGGAGCTATTTTCCATTGGACCAAACATACACGGATTAGCAAGGAAATTGAAGGAAATCGTTAAAACATACCAATTAAGTCAAAACCTGACTGGCATAATTACGGAGGAACGCTTGATCCATTCCCTTAAAAACTTCTATTTTTGCCTCTACCGGGCATTCACCCGTTCACTTAAGTTCAAGCAGGATCATGAGCTATGCGATGTCATCATGTTCATAATCAAGAAAGAGATAGAGATAGATAATCTTGTTATTATCTTTGAAGGAATAAAGAATAATTATGAAAGGAAAGAACTAAAAAAATACATTATCCAAGAGATCTGATTTACATGGAAAACATCCTGAAAGCCCTCGTTATCGTGGATGAGGAAGGACAAAAAATCGTCCAAAAGGCAAGGAATGAGGCAGAATTATGGGAACGAAGGGCTCGCAAGAAAATTGAATCGAAAATCATCAAGATCAGGAGCGAGGCAAAACAGCAAGAATTGGAAATCGCGGCAAACTTAAAGGAAAAAATCGATGCATTCACCAAGCAAACTGGGGATGAATTGGAAAAAGAAAAACGGGGGATTGACATCCAAGTGGAAAAAAATTGGGAAAATACAATTTCCCAAGGATTGAAAGTGCTCGAGGAGTTGTTGTAAAGGGCAGGTTGATCGATCATGCACGTGATTGGCGCGGATAAACGCATCATCTCCATGGGATCTGAAATTTTCGTCACGGCATTTCGACTTCAAGGAATCGAGGGATTCATCACTTCGGCTCATGATTTCGAGCGAATACTTGATATCGTCTTGAAGGATGAATCCATAGCCATCGTTTTCTTGGAACAAGAACTGTATTTCGTGAATCAGGAAAAGATGGACGACTTGAAAACGAAGCTCCAAAGACCGCTGTTCATTGAAATTCCCATCGATTCAAGAAAAAAAAACAAGGATATAGTGGGTGAATTGATTCGCAAGGATATTGGCATCCAGTTGGAGTGATAACTCATGGATTCAAGAGATGGTAGTGAAGTGAATGAACTGGATTTTGCATTGAAGCACATGAAAGTGAGCATTCTTGATGAAGCAAAGAAAGAGGCAGCAAGGATTACCAAGGCTGCGGAAGTAAAGATATTCGAAATAAACAAGGAAGCATTGAAGGAAATGAATTATTGGGAGCATGAGGTTATCCCAGATTTCAAGAAAAAGAAGGAAAGAGAATTCAACGAAGCAATTAATGAAATCAAGAATCAGAAAGTAAGGGAACTCTTGGAATACAAGCAACGGAAACTCGATGAGGCAATCAAGGCACTAATCGATGAATTTACCAGGAAAATGCACGAAAACAAGGATTATTACTATCATGTCATTCTCGCGGGCATCATCCAATCCGTCCTCGATCAAGCGTCCTTCAAAGAATACATTTTACGGGTAAACGGGAGGGATAACGCCTACCTTAAGGAACACCCGCGGTTTCTTGAAAAATTTGAAAAAACAATCAAGGTGGTTCAGGATCCAACCTTGGATGGAGATTTTGGTTGCATCTTGGAGGATCTTGGAGGAAATATTCGATTCAATAATATAGTATCCCAGGTAAGCAGGTCCCATCGTGAACAATTGAAAACAAAGCTTTCCCCCGTACTTTTCAAGGAGTGATGCGAACATGGAAGTTGGTAACGAGCAAGTAGGGAATATCGATCTAATTAATGGGCCCATTGTTCACGTTAATGGATTCAAGGCTCCAAGGATCAGGGATTTATGCCTGATTGGTACCTTTAACATACCTGGAGAAATTATCAGGCTACAAAAGAAAAATGGAAGCACTCTTGCAATCATTCAAGCCTTCGAAGACACGAACGGGGTACACCTCGGAGATGAGGCAAGGTGTCTTGGATATCCACTCTCGATGGAATTAGGCCCCGGTCTCCTTGGTTCCATCATCGATGGCATCCAACGCCCGCTCGATAGGTATTTCGAACACTCAGGTGGGTTTCTCACCAGGGGATTAGCATTTCCCGCCTTGGATAGGAAAAAGTACTGGGAATTCAAGCCGATTCGCAAGAAAGGCGACATGGTGGAACCGGGGAAGATCTTGGGCACGGTGCAAGAAAACTCGTCAATAGTTCACAAGATCATCACACCCGTTGGAATAAAAGGTGCAATTGACGAAATCGCAGGGAATCAGCCTTTGCTAGTCACGGATACAGCATGTACCGTGAGGGGAACCGATGGTGCGAAAGTTGACTTGCAACTTTTCCAGAGATGGCCCATCACTTTGCCCCGTCCCATTAAAAGTCGCCTATTGCCTTCCATCCCATTAATATCTGGCGTGAGGTTGATTGATTCCCTGTTTCCTATTACCAAGGGAGGCTGTGCAACAATACCTGGGGGGTTTGGAACGGGAAAAACCGTGCTTCAGCACCAGTTTGCCAAGTATTGCGACGCGGATATCATCGTGTATATAGGATGCGGGGAACGTGGGAACGAAATGTCCGATATACTAAATCAATTCCCCGCATTGGAAGATCCACGCGGGAATCCACTCATGGATAGAACCATCCTTATAGGTAACACGTCAAACATGCCTGTATCCGCCCGGGAAGCCTCGATTTTCTCGGGAATCACGATGGCAGAATATTTCAGGGATCAAGGGTACCACGTGGCTTTGATGGCAGATAGTACTTCAAGATGGGCGGAAGCCTTGCGGGAAATTTCAGGCCGGCTTGAAGAGCTTCCCGCCGAGGGTGGGTATCCCGCGTACCTGGGAAAAAAATTGGCATCTTTTTACGAGAGAGCTGGTTATGTGGAAATTCTTGGGAACCCGGGAATCAGAAGCTCGATATCGGTGATCGGTGCGGTGAGCCCGCCAGGTGGTGACTTTTCTGACCCCGTGGTGCAAGCCACGAAACGCTTTATCAAGGCATTCTGGGCATTGGATCCGAAATTGGCTTATGCTCGCCAGTATCCAGCGATTAACTGGATTCAATCCTATTCACTATACGATGATGATGTCAAGGAATGGTGGATGGAGCAAGATAGAACCTGGGGAAGATATCACACACTCATGCTCAAGATACTTCACGAGGACCATGAACTGGAAGATCTCGTTAAATTATTGGGAGCAGATGCACTACCCATACAGAAGCAACTCACGATTTTTGTTGCCGACTTGATCAAGCGAACGTTCCTGCTCCAAAATGCATTCGATGATACTGATGCGTATTGCCCTCCAGTCAAGCAAGCGAAAATGTTGAAGATGTATATCAAGTACTACAAGAGAGCAACGGAACTCCTGGATAGCGGTGCACCCCTCTTCAAGATCAAGGAATTGGAGATCCTGCCAGAGATGGCACGAGCGCGGAAAGATATCCCCAATGAAAAGCCTGATCAAATCGATGATATCATCCAGAAAATGAACGCTGAAATGAACATGATACGCAAGGAGATGTCTTGAATGGTATTAATTTCTCGTGGCATTGAGCAAATAGAGGGACAGCTTGTCTTCATCGGTTCCATTCCACGCGTGAAATATAACGAACTAGTCTTAATCACGGCACCAGATGGCAGGGAAATGATGGGAAGGTGTGTCCTGTTAAGTGATGAAACGATCATCATTGAGGCATTTAATACGACCGATGGGCTTGACTTGGAAAACACAACCGTTGAATTCTCAGGCGACGTGTACAGGGTTCCACTATCGGATGACATGATTAACCGGTCCTTCGACGGTGTCGGAACACCTGTTGATGGTGGCCCGAATATCATACCAGAATCATGGAAGGACGTTAACGGGTTATCCATTAATCCTTTTGCCAGGGAATACCCTAGAGATTTAATTGAAACTGGGATAAGCTCCATGGATACCTTGACTTCTCTCGTATGCGGGCAGAAATTGCCCATTTTCTCCGGGCAAGGATTGCCTCATGATGGATTGGCTTCTCGCATCGTGAAACACGCGCACATATACCAGAGAGACGCGGAAGAAAGATTCCTGATCATTTTTGCAGGAATGGGTATCAAATACGATACCTCAATCTATTTCAAGAATAACTTCGAACGCACGGAATCCGACGTCATATCCTTCATCAATCTTGCCAATGATCCAACCATTGAACGACTACTCACTCCGCGGATTGCATTGACCGCTGCCGAGTATTTCGCATTCGAGAAGGATTTTCAAGTCTTGGTTATCATGACGGACATGACCAATTACTGTGAGGCATTGCGAGAGATTTCCGCCTCGAAAGATGAAATTCCTTCACGAAAGGGATATCCTGGTTACATGTATTCCGATCTTGCATCCATCTACGAGCGAGCTGGAAGGATCAAGGGACACGAGGGAACGATTACCCAGATACCCATTCTCACCATGCCAAATGATGATATAAACAATCCAGTCCCCGATCTTACTGGTTACATCACTGAAGGTCAAATAGTCTTAAGTAGGGATTTATACGGAAAGGATATCTCTCCACCTATTGATATCTTGAGTTCCTTGAGCAGGCTAATGAAGGATAGTATCAAGGGAACAACAAGGGACGATCATGCGGATCTCATGAGCCAATTATACACATCCTATTCAAAAGCGCTTGATGTCCGGTCATTGCAGGCTATCGTGGGAGATGAAGGACTAACTCCCTTGGACAAGAAATACCTTCGATTCGTATCAGAGTTCGAAGAGCATTTTCTTACTCAACCCATGGAAATCCGCAGGTCCCTCGTGGAGAGCTTGGATCTTGCATGGGAAATCCTCGCTATCCTGCCAAAAAGCGAGCTCGTCAGGGTAAAATCCCGGCACATTAAAGCATATTACCCGAAACCAGAGGTGTCGTGAAATACCATGTCCAGCTTCATGAAGATAATCCCCACTAAATCACAGCAGATCAAGCTACAAAAACAAGTGAAATTTCTAGAAAAGGGGCATGATATGCTCGAGCTCAAGGCAGAGGCATTGCTAACCCAAATCAAGAAGGTATACAAGAACTTGATGTCAATGCGGGCTGGAGTGATGGAAGACATCGTTTCCCTCTTTCAGGATTTGAAGCAGGCAGAGATCATCTCGGGGGAACATGCGCTCAGAACACTCTCCATGGTAAACCGGGATCTCATCGAGTACATGATTCATATCGATTTTCAGACATCCTTCGGTTTCACCGTGCCTCGCATATCATATAAAATTGCCCGAGAGAAACGTTTTCCCCATTACGGTTTCTCAGATACAAGCTATTTCCTCGATAAATATTACATCGGCATGGAAGATGCCATTGAAGCACTCATCAAGCTGGCTGAACTGGAAAATACACTCTTCATCTTGGCAGATGAATACAGGAAGATCAAGCGAAGGATCAATGCCTTGGAGCAAATTATTATCCCCAATACCCACCAGAAAATCAAGCAAATTGATGCCATCTTGGAAGAAAACAGGCTTGAAGAATACATACGATTGAAGAAAGTTAAATCAAAGAATTTTGAGAACGATAAATGGAGTTGATATTTCATGGACAGGTTTAAGAAAATACTCGTGCCAATTGATGGAAAACGTGGATCTTACAATTGCTTGGAACTCGCATGTCATATCGCTGTGCAGAATGACAGCGAGATCCACCTACTTCACGTCATAAACTTGAGCATGATTTCCAAGATTGCATACTTATCCGATGGAAACCAAGACGAGATGGTTGAGAAATCGGAGAAGTTGGCCACGCTCTACTTCAAGAATTTCACTAACCAGATTGAGGAAGAATCTGGCAAGAAGTTTAAATTTCAAAAGAACATAATCAAGGACGAAAGCGTTGACGAAGCCATCATCAATTACGCGCAAGATAATGACATGGATCTCATTGTCATCGGATTAACTTCCAAAAAACATGCTACGGAGGTAGTCGTTGGTCACGTGACCCTCCGGGTGGTTGAATTCTCGCAAATTCCCGTGTTGACACTTCCAACAATCAAGGAGAAGCGGTGGTAATTGGCATGATGGAGCAAGATCTGAATGTTTAAACCAGAAGAATTTGGAAGGTTGGTGGTCATTCTCCAAGAAAGAGACTTGGGATCACTTCTCCACATGCTTGCCACTGGATATGAGATACAGATTAAGGAAATCACCAATTTATCCCAAGATCTAAGATTGTTAGAAGAACACATTGGAGAGCTCGTGGAAGATACGGGTGAAGTTTCCCTCTGGGAATACAAGTTCGAGATGATGGGTAAAAAATTATCGCAGATTGGAGAACGGCTTGATTTCATCATAAAAAACTTGGATATCGGTAAAAATCCTCGCAGGAAAACGCAATACGAGTTCCACGTTAAGGATCTAGATGATCTCATCACCAATATCCTTGAAGAAACAAACAAGTTTTATGCAAAGGTACAAGATAACATCAACAAGAGGGTGAAAACTGCCAGAGCACTCATGAAAGCCTCAAGAATGCAATATGCCCTTGAAACCCTTTCACTACTCGATTTCAAGAAGGAATTCCTTCGAGAATTTCATTTCATGGAAGTAAACCTCTTGATCGTGAATCAAAGCAATCTCTCACTGTTTAAGCAATACGTGGAAAGAGCGGGATTCATCTACGAGGAGCAAAAAATTTCAGAGAAGGAATGCATCTTCATCATCATCTCGCTCAAGTCGCAACATGGGCAGCTTGAACGGGGCATCATGCTTTATAATTGCAAGCCCCTTGTCATGAAGGACGAATACTTCAGTGAAGATGGAACCATCAACTTGGAACCCATCCAAGAGCGTAAAATCGGACTTGAACTTCAGCAAGAGCAATTGGATAAACAAATTACCAACTACAGGAAGGAGCTCGGTGTCGAAATCGTGGCTCTCAAGGAACTTCACGTGAATGCCACGAAATTTATTAATTATCATAGCTCCATGCATTTCATAAAGGATTACGTTATAGCCGAGTTCTGGGCCATGAGCGATGACTGGAAGGATCTAAAAAGTGATATCCAAGAAAAATTCCACATGGATGCGATTGCTAAATTTCAAGCCATTGATAGAGCATCCGTCGATGAATCAGGAGGCAGGAAAGGCCGTTCAGGCAAAAAGGAGGAAATCCCACCAACTTGCATCAAGACGCCACGTGTGCTTCAACCGTTTAAAACGGTCTTGAACATGTATGGTACGCCAGCGTACAGGGAGGTCAACCCATTAGCTATTGTCGCGGTTACCTTCCCCCTTCTATTCGGGATTATGTTTGGTGATATAGGACAAGGACTTGGGCTGGTCATCGGTGGATTTGCATTATCCCGTTCCAGGTTCATGAAAGGACATCCCGGGAGAAAAAGCATCTGTTTCTTGATTATCTACTGCGGGATGGGTTCTATCATGGGTGGATTCCTGTACGGCGAGGTATTCGGCATCGGATTTGATGAGATCATTGCATTTTTAAATGAAAACCTTGGTTTGACCTTGCAACTGGGTATTTTCCCCGTGTTCCAGCCATTAGAAGAACCCATCGACATCTTCAGGTTATCCATCTGGATTGGTATTATCCAGATCAGCATTGGATTGTGCTTAAATGGGTGCAATCAAGCCTTGGTTGGGAAAAAATTCATGATCTTGGTAAGCACCATCCCAAAAATAGGGTTATTGTGGTCCGGGGCCATCATCCTGCAAACCAATGACATTAATTCTTTTCTTACCGCTGGTTTCTGGTTCGAATTCCCTGGATATGTTCCCTTGCTGTTCATTGCCATCTTGATATTCGGCCCATTATTGGGAAAAGCGTTTAACCTTGATTACATGAAAGAGGAAAGGGTGCCAGCACTCGTGGGTGAAAAATCAATGGATCTATTCGAAAGCATCCTTTCTTTTCTATCCAACATTTTTAGTTATGCAAGGATCCTTGCCATGGTGATGGTGCACCTGAGTTTCATGGTTGCTGTCCGACTCATTTCAAATCAGATATCGGGCGGAAACATCATTGTCCGCACCATCATCTACACTGCAGGTAATATCTTGGTGGCGTTGCTCGAGCTTCTATTTGTCACGATACAAACGATTAGGCTCCACTTCTACGAGTTTTTTTCAAAATTTTTCACCGGAGGTGGAAACGAGTTCGTGCCTTTGAAACACGACGTGAAATACTCGCGCTTGTATTTTGATGGTAAGAAATCGTTCATCGTGCAACCTGAACGATGATGCCAGTATCCGTTGGTTCATTCATGTGTTTACGAGTTTTCCGCCAGGAAGCCATGTCCTTTAGCTGAGGACGGGGTAATTGAATTGCACGATTGCTAATATAATCTTTTTTTCTAGAACAAGTTTATCTAGCGCCTGTTCTGATGTGCCATTGCACTTGATATTTATGGATAGACGCACCTGTTGAACCGCCATGGGAAAGGACAATATTACAATAATCGTGTCGCATACACACTGGGATCGGGAATGGTACATGAGTTTCCAGCGCATGCGATTTCGGCTCGTTGCAATGATGGATCAATTACTTGATTTGCTGGAAAATGACAAACGGTTTCACTCGTTCATGTTAGATGGGCAGGCAAGTCCCTTGGACGATTACTTGGAAATTAGGGAACAGCAGGGCAGGTTAGAAACCTTGGTGCGCTCGGGAAAATTGATCGTGGGTCCCTTCTACGTGCAATGCAGCCCGTGGTTGCAAACAGGCGAAGGATACGTGAAGAACCTGCTGGAGGGCCACCTGAAAGCCGAAGCGTTTGGAAATGATGCCATGAAGGTTGCATACATCCCAGATCAATTTGTGCATTTTGCGCAAATGCCACAAGTATTCAAAGGATTCGGCATCAAGAGTATTGTCTTCAGCAGGGGAATGGGGAACCAGCAGGAGGAGGATAACCTCGGGTTTGAATTCAACTGGAAAGGTCCCGATGGATCCATCATCCTTGGGCTCCATATCTCTGAGGGCTATGGGCAAAATACTCGCTTGCAATCGGATCCCGACGAGGCATTAAACCAAGTGCTTTTTTCCAAGGGAGCGGTGAACAGGTACAACAAGGCAACAAGATATGGCTTGATGTTCTCGGGAAACGATCATAGCTTGCTTCAACCCGTGCTACCCGATGTTATCGAGTTGTGGAACAGCATTGACGAGATCGTGGAAGACGAGGGCATCGTGAAACATGGATCCTTGGAGGAATTCGTCAACATCATCTTGAAAGCGGGAGAGGATCTTGCGACCACGACTGGAGAGATCAGGGGACACCGGTACCAGAACTCATTTCAAGGCGTGTTTTCATCGTTCATGCCACTAAAGGTGATGAATTTTTCCGCTCATGACCAGCTGGAACGCTATGCCGAGCCTCTTTCCTTGCTGGCGCGGGTATTAGCGGGAACCAATTACGAGGGATACCTTTCGACGGGATGGTCGTGGTTGCTGAAAAACCAAGCTCACGATAGCTCATGGACGGCATCATGGGAACCCGTCATGGACGAGATGGTAACGAGATTCGATTGGGCAATCCAGATCGCAGACGAGGTGAAACGATGGGCATTTCTCGATATCACCAGCCGTATCGACCTGGGGGATGCATTGGAAAAGCAAGTTGCCATCACTTGCTTCAATCCATCGGGTTTTGACAGGAAGGAATCGATTACCGTGTTACTCCCATCGAAGGCACCATTAGAGGAGGGATTCACTCTCTTAGACGCCTCGGGGTCCGAGGTCCAAGCCACCATCACTCCACGGGAACTTGGGAACGAGGAAATATTTGAGATCCGGAAATTCGTGGAATCACAAGGAGCACGCCCTAAATATTATTATACTGTCCACACGGAACCAGTTTTGGTTCCTTCCGTTGGGTACACGACCCTCCTTATGGTGCCCGGAACCCGACTAAAAGACAGCAAGAATCCTGAAAAGGAAAGGATACCAGGAAAAGACCTCTTCCTTAAAGCAGGGGATACAACCGTTGAAAACGATGTTATCAGGATAGAGTTCAACCAGAACGGTACCTTCAACATGAAGGACAAGCGAACGGATCATGTATTTGAAGAATTGAATTATTTCGAGGATATTTCGGACGTGGGCGATGGATACCAGTTCATCCCCATCATCGGTGACTCGCCAATCACCACCAAGCACCTGAAGGCAAATATCGAGAAAGCAATTGTTGACCCATATGCCGCGACTTATCTCATCACGATGGACCTCGAAGTTCCAGCCGGTGCGAACAAGCAACATAACTGGAGATTGGACGGGCATGAGACCCTGACCATCAAGTCCCGTGTTACCTTACAAGCAGGAAATAATCCAAGGGTGGACGTGAATGTGCAATTCACCAATACCGCCCGAGATCACAAGCTGAGCGTTACCTTCCCCACGGGGCTAAGGGCTCGGGAAGTTGAAGTGGACGGACACTTCGGGTGCACCCCGCGGGGGATCAAGCTCCCTGAAGGGGAGAAATGGAAGGTTCAACCAGAACCCCGGGGCCCCCAGCACAAGTTCGTTAATTTGACGGACTATTCAGGTGAAAAGGGATTACTCATCGCCAACAAGGGCTTGCCAGAATACGAGGCGAACCTTCAAGATGACGAAACAGTGAACCTTGGGCTCACCTTGATGCGTGCCTTCGGTAGGTGGGGTGTTCACGTTCATGAAAATAGTCCCGTGACGATGGAAAATGCACAACTTCAAGGCAAGCATGAGTACGAATACGCCCTCATACCGCATCAAGGAGATATATTCAAGCGGGCATACGCTGGCGCACTTGCATTCAGATACCCACTCCATGTCGAATACAAGGGTGCATACAATAAGTACCAAGGATATTTCCCGAACATCGACCAACCAGACCCGTTTCTTCCCCCGAGCAGGTCCTTTTTCAAGATTTCACCCTTACCGCTTGTTCTATCCATCGTAAAGAAGGCAGGAAGATCGGGGGATCTCATCTTGCGAGTATTTAATGCTTCAAACACCGAGGAGGTCCTCGGCACCATCGAAACGTCCCTAGATCTCAAAAAGGTGGAACTGGTGGACTTGAATGAACACGAAATCGAGGGAACGGGGATGGTGCTCGAATCTGGGGCTCATTCCATCTCGATGAAAGTGGCTCCCGCGAAGATCGTGTCATTGAAACTCACTCTCGCGTGAATACCATTCATCGGGCCTTGGGAGAAATCCCACCCCAACCTTCTTTTTATCCGTCTTGCGAGAGAAAACCCGCCCCTTTAGTTTAGAGCGTGGTAGTTCAACACGCATCGAACGAGGATTCCCGTTGTTCTGCATATTCGTAGTCGGCTGCATCATTAATGTTCACGAAACTATCCAAGTAGGGATCAACCTTCTTGATGCGTTCAACCGGAATGAATGAAACGTGATCAAGCATCTGAATGGCATGCACCAATTGATATCGTTCTTGGTGCCAACACCGTTCAATTGCTCTGTCGAGGGCTTGAACGTTATAAAGAGCCAGCGTGGGCTCCAGGTATCCATTTCCCCATCTAGGTACCACAGCCTCAACATCCCCGTTCATGTATTCCACAATGACTTGTAAGACATCCCGCTTGATGAATGGCATGTCTCCCGATGCCACGAACGTGTGGGTCTCAGACAGCCGCGTTAAGCATGCACGCAAGCCAGTCATTGGAGACCGGATTAATCCCCTGGGATTTCCACCATCGATGGGTCCTGCGGTATACGCGCTCGCATCCGTGATGAACTGCACTGATCCGCTCAAGCGTGATTCACGGGCTTGGATGAGACTGGCTTGGTCGTTATCCCGGACGCTCAAGTACACTGTTGACACGCACGGGGTGAATGTTGTTATCAGCCGTTCCAAGATGGATTTCCCGCCAATTTCTAGAAGGATCTTGTTCTTGCCATCAAACCTGCGAGACAAGCCCCCTGCAAGCACGATAAGAGCGGGTCGTGAACCATTGAATCTCCAGGATATATCTTCACGGGTGCACATGGTCTTTTCTACCTTGGGTTTCTTGCAGGTATCTCGCGTTCCATTCCCTTGCTATAAGTCAAGTACGGGTTTTTCCAAGGAATGCGATTGGATAAGATTTTCGAATCCACCTCTAACCATCGGGGAGGAGATCTAGATATTCCGTGGAATCCATACCTGCAATAATCATTAAGATGCATGCATCACGTTACCAACACGTCATGTGATCATTGCATGGAAGGTATACTTTCACCTTTCTGGGTCGAGCATCATGGAAACGAGAACAAGCGAATTCAAAGAAAACAAGAGATTGCGATACATTTCATTCATTGCCTTTTTTGCCATCTTGGGTGGGTTGACCTTGGTATTCATATTCACGGACCTTGATCTCGTATTGATGGGATTAGGATATGATGCCGGTGCGACGGGAGATGATAGGTTTTTTCTCAAGGATGCACAACCATGGGCATTCTTCTACGAGCAAGAAGGCGCTATACTAGGGGTTTACATTGCATTGGCGGCCGTATTTATCATTTACGGGTTATACAGGAAGGATAAGTGGGTATTCATCAAGTATGGCGTGTTCATGATCCTTGCCGCACTTCTCGGCCCGTTGATCATCGTGAACCTCCTTTTCAAGGGTTATTGGGGTAGGCCGCGACCACGGGAGACGGTGAATTTTGGGGGAAGTGCTCCATTCTTTCATGTTTGGTACCCCACCTTTTTAGAAGGCTACACGGATGATAATAGTAGTTTTCCCGCCGGCCATCCCAGCGAATTCATCATGTATTTTGCCATCTTTTTGGTATTCAATCATCCTGAATTTCTATGGAAGTATTTCGGCAAAAACCGGGATAGAACCATCAAGGTACTCACCGTTATCAAATATAGCTCCCTAATGGCATCCCTTGTAGGTGGAACGTTGATGGCAATTGGAAGGGCCGTGCAATTTGGCCATTGGTATTCTGATTCCCTGTGGACATTTGGATTCATATATCTGACCTGCATGCTCCTTTATTACCTGGTGTTTCAATTTCCCAAGTGGGAAAAGAAAATCGTGGATGGACGGGTTGGGAAGAGTTCCAACGTTCGAAGGCTTGGCGTGCGCCTATCGATCATCGGTGGTTTCATATCGATGACGCTCGGGCTTGTCATTCCACTTGCCTATCCCAATGTGTACCCGGAAGTGGCCGATATGCTTAATAACCTTCACGGTGATTTCGATGAAGGTACAATGGCAATAATCCTTGTCACAACACTCCAAGGATTACTCGTAGCTAGCGGTGCCCTTTCGTTCATCGGTGGAATTCTGGTCAAAAGGAGAAATAAACACGGGTTACTCCTTGCAGAGATAGGGGCAATGATATTGTTCCTAAATCCTGTTACCGTTCTTGGAGTAGAGAAGATCAAGATGCACAAGACTGCAACGACCAGCGAGCATTCGAAAAATTCCCACGTTACTGAACGTGGGGGTGGTGAGTGAAATGACCATGGCACCTGTAGTGCCTCCAAGAGAATTCAAGTTAATGGAAAAGTGAAGTTTAACTAGATTTCATCTTATTATTTTTCTTGCTGGATAAATTGCATGTAACCCCAGTGTCTCAAGGTGCGAGTGTCATGGCAATTGATAACTTAATTATAATGTACGTGAATGATAGATCGTTTTTCCCCACTAGGAAGCAATTGAAGGATATCGTCAGATTGATGGATACTCATGGGATCGTGAAGTTTGGATTCCCATCGCATGAAAATGCCAAGCGAATCATGGATATCATTGATGACATTGATTTTCATAGTATGGACGAGGAGGAGGGGGAGGTTATTCCACTCCCATCTAAATCATCTCCCTTGTTTAGTTTGCTCAGGGAATACCCAGATGTTGCAGCAGCATTGGATAAGCTCGCGGAGGAGGATGGACTTGCTGGCGATGAGCCGTGGTGGGAGATCAGTGACTTGGAGATGATCTTGTATCCAGAACCTTACGAGGAAAATGAGGGAATCATCGATCTCTGCTTGGAAAGAAAGGAAGAAAATGATGAGTTGGATGAGGAATGGTTTCTTGCTACGAAATGGATGATACTTTCGGTCAATGCGGGAAGTGGCGATATTGCCGACTTTATCCAGGAATTCACCTACGCATTCATGGAAGGATACAATAAATTCGTCAAGGATGTCGAAAAGCTATTGCACCAGAAGGTGCGCATGGCGATCCTGATGCTTTGAGTGCAAGGTACGCCAGCTCGCCCTTTCCCAGTGCTCTCATCCTGCCAAGCGTAACTCAAGGATTTCCTGTCCAGCACGGGGAAGTGCTAATCGCAGCCTTCCCTGTTGCAATTCATCACCCGTGAATGTCCCCGGTGATGGCGTCTTGAACAAGGAAGAGACCTCGTAAGTTTTTCCTGGATTCACCCATGGAATGTTTATTCTCGCTTTTTTCTTGAACAAATTGAACCGTCCTCTCATTACGACCACCACTCCTTCCCCCCGTGGATTCAGCTTCCCCCACCAGTGCCACCCAAATCGAGTGGGGGAAGGAACACCGCTGAATTGGAAGTACTTGTATATGCCATGCTGGTCATGCAAAGAACGGAGTAAATTCAATCTTTTTCTGTAATGGTCTATGTTCCGCTCGGTGAGGGTGGATAGATCTCCCGCGTAAACGGAGGGGATGCCCATCAACCAGCTACAGACCTGCCTGTCGATGATATCGGGGGATAAACTGCCGTCCTTGTTTACCGTTGCCGCGCCATAATACTCAATGCAATATAGCGGGAGTCCACGATGGGCGTAGAACCTGCGTCTTGCATTGAAGCATCCTTTAAGTAACTGGAAGCGGTTGAATTTCAACCGTTTTTCTTGTCGCGTGATCCTACGAGAACGTGGGAATGCACCCGAGTAATCATTCGGTGGCACGTGGTACGACCAGCAATGCTTGACCGCTGCAAGATCGCATGGGACACCGGGGGTCCCCCAATACAACTCATGGGAGAGCAGGAGGCAGATATCAGGTTCCACATGGTGCACGGCATCTTGGGAGCGAAAAAATCCCCTGATTGCCTTGAGGTAAGATTCCTTGCGGGTCCTGCTGGCGTGTCCAAAACCGATATCACCAAACTTGATGTTGGTCAGGTCCTGCTTAAAATACGTCGCGCCATACTCGTGAACGAGATGCAGGAGATCCCTCGCGTAATAATCAGCCCACGTGCTAGCGAAACTCATGCCGAAGCCTTCGCCACGGACCACCAGGGGAAGCGATCGGGCTCCGGGTAAATCCTGCAAATCTGGAGAGTGCAGGTGCCGGTAGCAAGATAACCACAAGCCAAGCTTCAAGCCAAGATCGAGCACGATGGCACATGTCTTCTTGAAATCGGGAAACTTAACTGGATCGGGTACCCTGCTCCCGCAGGTCCAATCTGAGCCCGTGATGCTCTCAGACCACCCCGCATCGATTTGAAATCCCGTGAAACCGCACCGTGCTGCAAGCTTGGCTTGTTGTTCGATGATGGCAGCATTGATGTTGGAAGAGAAATTGGACCAAGTGCACCATAACGGGACAGGCATCTTGCTTGGATCGGCAGGGATGTTTAGCACTTTTTCGATGAACGGCACGAGCGAATCCTCTACCGCTCTATCACGCGGGAATGAATGAGCCGAACATGTTTTCAAGATGCAATCAGAATATCCAAGTACGAAGCATGGTTCGGTGGTGAATCGTTCTCCCGGCCCAAGCACCCACTCGAAAAACTCGTCCGTGTATCCCATAGTGCCATTTCCATCCATGAATCTAATGGCAGATGGAACCTCGCTACCTGCGATGATACCTGTAGTGCCTGCTTGGTTTTCCAATGCTAAGATGCTTGCTGATGCCCCCCGTTCGGATGGCGTGAGCGGGACATTTCTTGGCAAGATGCCGCTGAAATCCAAGCAGGTTGTCTTCAAGTGATCAATCTTCATCCAGTGGCTGCCATCGTTTTTCACGGTTAGCCAATGGCGAATGACAGGGTAGCCCTCGTAAATCTCCACGTGCCACTCGAATTGAAAGCCTTCCAAGGGGGCACCATCCATCCC
>WJJB01000187.1 GCA_014729935.1 Candidatus Bathyarchaeota archaeon
GCCTGGTTATACAACGCGTGGTTGATGTTTCGGGGTCGAAATTGTTGGGATACAAGGAAGAAAGAGTTTTGCTACACGATGGAGCAGGAATTCTTGATGCCCCTAGCTTTTGTGGCAGCTTGAAATGGGACGCGAGATATTAGTCGGAGCCGGGTTACAATGTGGTCGATGATAATTATCAAGTTCCCCCGATACTGCTAAACTAAAGGACGTGGCTTTCTGGCGGAAAACGGGTAAAGAGAACCGGTGGAGATTGCGGAGAGGAAAAATAGGAGTCGATTCATCTCCACCTTTGATATTCAAAAAGTAGTGTTGGTTATTGGATGCGTGTAGGTTATGTCTAGTATTTGTTTACCATCGGACCTTATTTAAGTAGGAGAGACCTCAGAATTTCTGAATGTTCGAAAACCAAATGCGTGGAAAATGACGCGGCTAGGTCATGCATAAACCTTCCACATTAAATAGGCAATCACGTTCACGGGTACATCGAAAGAAAGATATAGTCGAGTTAAAGCAAAAAAGTGAGATAATTTGGGATGCCACATATCTTCATATTGCTAAAAATGCTTAATATCTTCCTTTCATAAAAAAGGATAAAAACGGGAAGATAATAGATACATTACTCGTTGATAATATAGCGCAGCTGGTCGATATTTGAGATAGAGTTGAGTTCATCGACAAAAGACCTGAAATCAAATACATTGCCATGAAACATGTAGATACAGGTAGTTGCCCCTATACCCGTCGAGAGCATGTGAAAATTCATGATGAATTGCTCATACTTGCTCTCGCACTTGAACACGTCCCTGAGGATTTCGTTCTCTCTCTCACCTTGTTTGAAGGAGATGATGACCTGGCCAGCTACCTTGTACTCATTTGCATCAATCGAGTCGTTGAAATCTATTTCCGTCTCGGAACTGTTGAGATAGTGATTAAGCGCAGTACGCACCAAGCCGGACTGGTTCTTGAAACTACTCTTCCCCTTCACCAGTGACTTGATCACTTTCTTTAATTCATCCGATACACTAAAGCTCATTATGGGCACTTGGGTCACCAAGGTTTAATTAACCAACCTTCTAGACTAAACTAGGCTCTCGTGTTAATAAATTTTTCCCAGAAGTTAATAATAACTAATTGAATTGAAAAATCGACGAAGGAAAGTAATTATTAAGAAGGAGCGCCCTGATCTCGAAGTGTCACTTCTGTAGATCATCCACTTCTCAAAGGATGAGCATTTCCTGGTGGAGAGTTCCAAGTTACCTGGCCCAACCGGGTTATATCCTAACCACAATGGTTCGAACTATGGATACCCGTGGCACGAAATTACCCATCAAGCCAATCCAAAAAGTAATCCCATACAAGAATGAAGGCAATTAAACCATGGCTAATACCAATAATCAAGACTCTAATTACTCCCAATTCCCCCACACCTTGAAGGAAGTGGGTTCCCAGGGGATTTTCCGATGAAAAATATTGAAGTAAAGGTACTCGGTGCTGAGAGCATGGGGGTGAGGAGCATGTGTACAGTGGTTTCCACCCCTGACATTAACCTGATGATTGATCCGGGATGTGCTCTTGGTCCCCGCGGGGATTATCAGGTGCCGCATCCCTTGGAGTTTAAAGCACTGCACCAGGTTACCGAACGCATCTTGCGCGAGAGCAAAAAATGCACGCACATGATGATCTCTCATTATCATCACGATCATTTTAAACCGAGATTAATTGATGAGGCATTCATCCATACATCTCCTGGGCTCGTGAAAGAACTATATCATGGCAAAGAAATCCTACTTAAGAGTGCCAAGGCACATGTTGGTAAAAATCAAAAAAATCGCTGCAAGCATTTCAAGCAATCCGTTTCTCGTGTTGCTGCAGGCATCACCGATGCCGATGGACTTCGATTCACCTTCGGGAAAACCATCGTTGATTTCAGCTGGCCCGTGTTCCACGGGGAGAAGGGAACCAGGTTAGGATACGTGATCATGACCCGGGTGAAACACGGTGACGAATGCTTCGTTCACGCGCCAGATGTGCAGGGTCCAGTGGTAGATTCTACAATGAAATTCTTCACGGATGTCCCACCTGATGTACTTTTCATCGGAGGGCCACCATTTTATCTCAGGAAGTCATTGCACCAGTTTCCCTTCGGACGGGGCATCGAGAATGCTGCAACCTTAGTTACCTTGGCCACGCGAGTGATCTATGATCACCATTGTTGCAGGGATGAGGGTAATTTTCATGCGTTTATCGATAACATTAAGCAACATGCGATTGCCCATGGTGAAAAGGCAAGCGAAGTCAGCGATGCAGCAACATTCATGAACCAGAAGCCGGCATTCCTTGAATCAATGAGGGATGAATTATACCGGAAACACCCCGTTTCAGACAATTTCAAGCAATGGATGTCATTGGAGAAGAGGAAGCGTTGCAGGATCGCGCCCCCACTGCAAGCTCATGGTGAGAGTGATTATTAGATGTTCACTAAAGAATACAAGGTAAAACACGCTCATGGGCGAATCGTTTGCGATGGCGAGAAAATCTTCCAGCATGCGCTTTCCATCATCCAAGATGAAATGAAAAAGATTAACGAATTACTGTGTGATTTTCCAGAGTTCAAAAATATACTGGAGCCGTGGTCCGTTCCCATCAACCATCATGGAACAATTCCCCGGGTGGTCTCCCGAATGGTTGAAGCTGGTACGCTATACGGTGTGGGGCCCATGGCTGCCGTTGCAGGAGCAATCGCAGATGAGGTACATGATACACTAAATACACGAGGACTGATTGGAAAACGATTCATTATCGAGAACGGAGGAGAACTGAGAATACACGGGAGCCAACCGGTCATTCTTGGACTTCAAAGCACGACCACTTCTATTGGAAACAAGATTGGTTTCGAAATATTGCCCGATGGCAACAGGTATGCGGGCGTGGGGACCAGCTCGGCGACTTCGGGAAGGGGATTGAGCTTTGGTGATGCAGATCTCGTAACCGTGTTTTCCACCACCGCAGCATTTGCAGATGCTGCTGCCACTGCAATTTGCAACGAAGCAATAGGCATGACTGGACAAGAAATCGTGAAAAAGGGATTAGAAGCAGCGCGGCGTCATGAAAATATCACTGGAGCATTCATCATCGGAAGCGATCACGCTGGAACCATGGGTGTCCTTCCAAGACTGATATCATTCAAGGATGAGGGAATGGATCCTGAAGTTGCTATCGGATCCTAAATTGAGTCGGGTAGGTCCGGTCATTACTGCCCTTTCCCCCCAAGAACCACCTGGCTGTTACCAACCACGCACTCCGGGCATGCATCCGCACTTGTCTTGCGGCCTGGCTCCATGTATCGCCATGCAGGTGAAACATGGTTCCATGTTCCATTATACAGCTTCTTGGCATGCACGACCACGGCCTGAACTAAACTTAAGGGGCGGCTATTCTTTCGCGAATCTGATAAAATATCCTGCCGGGGGCCTTTCACCAATCTGGTGCTTGCATTGATGCGCTCATCGGTGCCAACTGCCTGCGACATGCTTCACAGGTGCAGGAGAGCCAAGCGAACTCGAATTAAAATTAATATTGGTTAATATGGAGAGTAATCGAACATGCAACCGGTCGGGTTTCCAAGGGTGAAGGAAAGGAAGAAAACGAGGCGCCGCGACCGGGATTTGAACCCGGGTTCAAGGAGTTCTGCTTTTTCCGGGAGCTATTACGGCACCCGCAAGATCGACAGTCCCTGATGCTAGACCACTACACTATCGCGGCATTTCGACCCGTCCTACGCCACCCGTGGCGCGTTGCCGGCGATTGACAAAAGACTCGGCGGGTTTTAAGGTTTCCCGCGACCCGGCTCGATCGAACCCATCCTACAACAAGATCGCCGTGAAGCCTGCTTGCTCCAACCCGTACTGCACGATTGATGTTCACGACTCCACCTGATTCTAAATCGTTGCTTAGGCCAGTATCCATCAGGTGCATATCCAGCCCCCCTCCCGTATCTCCCCCGGAGTCAATATGGGAGCTAGCCTGGATTTTGCTTCCGTGGTCATATCAATTCCTTATGAAAATTGGCATCCGACTCCATGGAACAATTGAGGGCCATAGCTAGCGCCTGGTTTCCGGGAATCCCCACGGCGTTCATTTTCATGGTTCCAGCGGCATTGCATGCCTGAGCACCCGCAAGGCGCGGCCATGCTGCTCCCGCATGGCATCGTCCAATTGCTTTGCTTCGTACATCATGAGTAACACCTGGTGTTCTGCGCTTCCCGTTTTCTCCACGATCCCCTTAAAGTCCCGTAATAGTATGATGACCCTTGGTGTGATATCAGTTCCAGTCTCGTCCAATAAACCAAGCCGGGTGAAATTATCGATGATCCAATCCTGTTGGTCGTCAATGGTGGCTATTTGATGCTTGGTTCTTGCAAGAAACGCTTTCCCCTTGGACGTGAGCAAATAATTGGCACGCTTGGTTGGTTCCGCCTTTTCCAGCAGGTTCCACCCCGCAGAGCGTAGCATGCGCAGGTGATTCAACAAGGTGGGTTGGGACACCTTCACCAGGTTCACCATGTCAAGTGCCGCGTGGATGAGCGTGGCAGGCATGCCGAATTCACATGATGCCAAGATTGCCAGTATCACCAAGTCCAAGTATTTTATCTCGTCCAATACCGAGAATCTGTCTCCCCGGATATACCGGGTGGATAATTTCACGGCGTGCATATCCGGTGGAACTTTTCCCGCCCGTTTGGCAAGCCTGTCCACCACTCCCGCCACGTCATCCAGCGTGAGCGTGGTGCTTGGATATAGGGATTTCAGCTCGTGGTATATGCCCGGGGGTCTCCACTTCCGTCGCTTGCGTCCCATGACCCGGAGGATGGCTTGCACGGGATCCGGCAGGCCGGGATCTTCAGCTTTTTTTTCCATGTTTAGTCCACCGTGTTTTTCCTTGGTTTTATTCACTTGGCTTGGTTCAACTTCTAGGTAGTCCGTGGTATCTTGAGACATGGTCCCGACAATCAAATCATCTCTTCCTTCTCCCTCGTGTTCCACAACAATGTTCTTTTCATGTTCCCGTGGAATCAGTGAAACTTGCAAGGGTGCTAGTTGAATGGGTCGAGAAAGGGCAGATTCCAGCGATGCCCCGATCTCCGCGCTCACCGCCTTCGCGACTGATGCTGCCACTCGAGCCACATCTGATTGTAAAATCGTCGCTGGTGCCTGCTTTGCTCTTTTTATGCCCTTTGAAGTAGATTTCTTGCGGGTGCCGGTACCGGTTGCAGGGTTTGACTTGTGATTCGGCGGGTTCACTTTCTTGTAACATGACTTGCAATATAATTTTCCTTCATGTTTCTTGGTCTCAGAGAGGGGTACGGTCGTCCCGCACTTGGCACATTGCTCTATCTTGAAGAAATCACTCGTGATGCATCACCTGATCTCGCCCTGTTGTTTCGAATCCATGTCACGAGAATGCATGGTTGGGAGCATTCCTGGTATACCTGAAAGAGATGGTAAGATGTTAGTGCCATTCACTGTTATCCTGCTCACTTGCAAATCCAGGACCCGTGCGGGAGCAACTCGATTGCCATCCATGATGCTTCACCCCTTTAAGTTAGCCCTTGCGATATCATGGGCCTTGTCAAGCAGCATGATCACCGTGCTTGGTTCCATCCCCGCTTCCTTGCAGTAGTCGATTAACCCAGGTGTCGGATCTATTTTCATGCGTGGTAACTTGGAAAAGATGCCATGAAGGTGCAGGAATGCTTCCATGATCGAACGTGCCCCGTCTTTGAGTAATTGGACACTCCCGTCGTTTTCCACGTCGTTGGAACTTCCTCCCGCCGGTACGATAGGATCCACCGACACGCGATGCACTGACCTTCCGTTCTCCATCGAGTGCCTCGAATGAAGGACGCCTGCCTCGATCAGCCTGGCTACACGCCTCTCGGTCTTGCCATATGACCATCCCAGTGTCTTTGAAAGTTGGTAGATATTTCGCGGATCGCCGTTTGAGAGGGTTGCGACCACGGTTCTATCATCACCATCGAGCATCGTGGTTGAAGTATATACTGCACCAATATAAATGTTTCTAGGCAGATGAATCCTGAAATTTAGGTATGTAGTATATACTAATGTCGTTGCATAGTATTTTTAATTTTAATGCGTTCATATTATGCGAAATTATGGTATTTTGATAACTGCAGTATATACTATTACCATCTAACGTGGAAACACCCTGCGCCAAAGGCCGAATCCCTTACCTTACCGGCAAAAGGATGAATGTTGAATATGCAGCCACATGGTTATTGGGATGATCCCTTCGATCAAGGCTTCACGTTTGCTTCCTGAGGCATCAAGTGGGCGCCATCCGAAGTTAGGTTCACGAAACACGTGGAATGATGCATGTGATTTATTCAAGTCATGTTTATCGATGCATGATGAGTTTGATTGATGATCGGGTTCTTCGCAAGTAGCCAGTTGCACCACCGGTGCTTGCGGGAACATCGCGTTACTACTGGTAAATCCATCATCACCTGCTTTAACGCCCAGTAATACTTGGATAATACCAACCAAGATTACGATCACGGTCTCGAGGTGTACGGCATCCTGGAAATGATCGACAAGTTCGACCTGCTCGAGGTCATTGAATGAGTGACCTGATGCACTCATTCGGCACCTCCATATCCTGCTTTTTTAAACTTCATCACGGCTTGTAGAAATAGCACATACAATGCGCTTCTTCAAGAAAAGATCGGGGATGTCGAAGGTTGACCACGATCTTTTCCAATAGCATCGATCCTTGGCCTGTTCAATTCATTTCTGAGTGAATTTCAAGAAATTGCAAAGCATGTGCAGTCCCTTTCGTGATGATTTTTCCGGGTGGAATTGCGTGGCGACCAGTTTTCCTTGCTCATTCCGGACGATGGCAGGAAACTCATAACCATAATGCGCGGTGGCAACGGTGCACGTGTCGGTAGCATGAGCATGGTAACTATGCACGAACTACACGTATGTCCCGGTCTCGATACCATTCAGATCCAAGGTAAACTTCACATCAATGGGTCGCTCCACTTCCATTTCATCATTATGAACGCAGGCAAGGAAATTGATACTTTCTCCATCAATGGTCACCACACCGAATAGATCACGACTTGCAACAGAGA
>WJJB01000188.1 GCA_014729935.1 Candidatus Bathyarchaeota archaeon
GGGCGATTACCAGAGAACGAAGGGCGTTCGTTCCCAGATGACCATCCCGAAGGGCAAGATACACGGCTTCAAGAAATTCGACAAGGTGCGCTATCGCTGAACGACGTGTTTCGTGAAGGGGCGGCGATCCACCGGCTACTTCACGCTGATGGATATCGACTGCACGAAATTACCGTTCAAACCAATTCCGAAAGCAAACTTGTTACAAAGGCTGGAGGCGAGACATACATGGTTGACAAAAACAATAACAGTGTAACACGCCCCCGATTCCTCCACGCCCTAAAGGACGTGGTTTCCTCGGGGGTTTACGGATGAAATCTAGCCCTATCCCTCTCGCTTGAGCACGTAGATTTCTTCTGAATCGCACTTCGGGCAGGATTCCGGGGCATATGCTTGCTTGGAATCTAGCTTCCACTCGTTATTGCAGGTGGAGCATGCATAGCCGGCGAAATGGCGCTTGAAATCACCACCCTGAATCTGGATTGCTTTACCATTCACCAATGCATCCGCGATCTTTTTCCTGGCAGATTTCAAGATCCTTGAAATGGTGGGCTGACTGATGGTCATCATGGAGGCTGCATCGCTTTGCGATTTATCCAACCAATCGATCAAGCGGATAGCCTCGAATTCAACAAGGGTAAGCACGTTTACTGGCACTTGGCGGGCTGGTATACCGGCAGGCTTGAACAAGCTGCGGTTCTGGGGAAGAGGGGGACCGTGTAGTATTTTCATCTTTCGTGGGCGTGGCATGTAACATCGTCCATTGAGAGTTGGAAAACATTCAGTAGATCTGCTTGTGAGATCTTGGGAATAATCCTATTTCTAATTAATCGATACCATGGAAAAGTTGCGTTCTTTCCCCGATAATGCGCGTTGGCTCGGTGCACCGGTAGATATGGACGTGTAGTCCGGAGCAACCAGTCAGGTGTAAAGAAGCACCATGCCCAGGGAAATCATGAGTGCCGCAATCAAGATCACGATCAAGGCACTCCTGCGCATTTGGGGGTTCTTCACGCCGGGACGTTTCAAGCGGGGAGATCTATCGATGCGGTTTACCAGCTCCTTTATGCGCTGCCCGGTAGTTTTCTTGGCAAGATCGGGTCTTCCTTGCAGGGAATTGAGGTCATACACCAGTTTTGTTATTTTTCGCTTGATAGCATCATCACCATCCGCGGCACTGAAACTTGTGGAAACTCCCTTGAAAAAATCGTTCAAGATCACGGCGAGATCTCCGGTATCCATGAGAACCATGACGTATTCTACCAGGTACTTCTCGAACTTCTTTTTAACGCATCTCGGGCATTCTTGGTTCCACGCGGGTGCATCCTTGTACTCCCGCTTGGAATGCTCCGTGAAGGTACCCCTGCACGCGCTGCAACGGATCATCGCGTCTCTTGATTATAAATGAACCGGAACCATATAATCAATTGGTCGAGTCTGGTGAGCATGGATCATTTCACGCTGGTAGCAAACATGGAAAAGGAGGAGTTCCGCATCCTGAATGCCATCGAAATTGGCATGCGGAAGTTCAAGACGGTACCCTTCACGAACATCGCCTTCTATGCCAGGTATGATCCCGAGGAGGTGCAACACTGGCTGGACAAGGTGCACAAGCGGGACATCATCATCAGGGAATCGGGGAAAAGACAACGGTACGTGCTAAACTCCAAGGGATATGACTTGCTTGCGTTACGGGCGCTGGCAGAGCGAGACGTGGTGGCATCCATCGGGAACATGATGGGTGTTGGCAAGGAGTCCGACGTGTACCAAGCACTGGCGACGAATGAAGCAAGGCTCGCCTTGAAATTCCACCGTATCGGGCGGACATCCTTCAGGGCCATCAAGCAAAAGCGGGATTATGCCAGGGGCAAGCATCACGTGAGTTGGTTATATATGTGCCGGCTGTCTGCTACCAGGGAAGCGGAAAACCTTGCGACGCTGAACGACATCGGAGCACCCGTTCCAGTGCTTGTTGATCAGAACCGCCACGTGGTGGTGATGGAGCTGTTCCAAGGACAAGAGCTACATGATTTCACGAGAGTGGACGATCCGGCGGATATTTTTGATAAGATAGTGGCTGCCGTGAGCTTGGCATTCCGGAAAGCGGGCTTGATTCATTGCGACCTGTGCGAGTTCAACATCGTGCTCACGGTTGACGGTGATGTCTTGATCATCGACTGGCCGCAGGCGGTAAGTATCGATCATCCAAATGCCCACGGGTTCCTGCAGCGGGACTTGGAAAATGTGTGCGTCTATTTCGAGAAGAAACACGGCTTGGTGCGGGATCCAGCGGAATTGATGCAGGAGATATTACCACGAGAGTCAACTACCACCGACTAAACTATAGACAGTGGTTTCCATGCCCTTTAGATCATGAAAAATGATGATTCGGGGAATGATGCCCCCTCCAATTCAGGCTACCCGGTGCCATCCGTGAGATTCCGGGATACAAAAAAGGACAAGATCGACAAGTTTTTTAGAACCCGACTGCAGGTAGCCTCATCCTGTAGCTAGAGTTTGACCACACGGTTCACGTGTGAGCTCACTGTCACGATTGCAGGGGAAAGTAACGCGAGAGTTCCGGGCTTCTCGTGATGATGGGATAACCGGGAAAAGTATCAAGAATTGATCTCGGGGCGGCATCATGTATTATGCCCGGGTGGGATGGGACGGGATGACATGACAAGTGCCAGGCCCTTTCCGTTCATCGAAAAAAGACATGGATGAGTGACCAAGACATGGATGTAAAAACACTGGATAAAATTGCACCGGATGCGAACGAATCACCAGAAAGCGCCATCAAGTTCCTGCTAGATTGCTTGTACGTATACCAGCAAGGAGATGAGGATGCACTTGGATACATCGGATACGTGCTATCGAAAAGTTTTTGCGAGGAGGACAGGACAGCGGCAAGCGGGTACAAGCTCATGAAGCGGTACAAGTCGCTGGTTTCTCGCATCCTCGATGATCCCAATTGCATCATTGCCGCCATGGGTGCCTCGTGGGAGGAAGATTACAAGGACGTTGATCCTGATGACTACGAGTTGACCATCACCAAGCAAGACAAGAGCAAGAAGGAGGTCAAGACCTTCATCAAATCTGGGGGTAGGGATCTACCATTCCCCATCACCTGCAGGATGAACAGTAGCGGGCAATGGAAGGTGACGAGTGGCTTCTCGACCATCTTGATGGACGTACGCAAGCCAAAGTCCGAAGTGGAGGATTTCTAAAACCGTTGAACTGCACTGAAAGGAGGGTGCGTTAGGTGCTTCTCTCTACCCTGGCACCTAAGTTTTCATTGCCTGAACTGAAGGCGTGGATGCGATCATCCTTCAATTTCCTTTCTTTTTACCTTCACATTTTTCCACCTAGTGAAAAATTGAACGATGGATGCTTGCGAGCGATAAGGATTTGTCCGCCTGTATTCAATCCCTTTCCGTGCATGGTTCGCCTGGTTCCCTTAGAGGTACAATCATTTTAAAGGTCGGAGGCGTGATGAAAATTGGGAGCGCCAACCAGTTTAATTCATGATTTTATCTGTCTTGCGAGAGAAAACCCGCCCCTTTAGTTTAGGGCGTGGTAGTTCAATCTCCCTGAAAGTATCAATCTTGCATGTCAACGTCTTCCAAGCAGAATTCTAGTCTTGCTCCCGCTGGCACCATTCAATATGTGTGAGGAGAAAAGAAACGTGCTCGCGCCGCCAGCGAGTTTCGAGGGTATTAATCCCAAAAAAAGGTTATGAAAAAAATAAAGAGGACGTCGCCGCTTCGCACCACCCAGAGTGGTGCATTACGGCAACTGGACGAACGGAGCTTCAAAAGTTAGTTTTTACAAACAGGCTTTGATTATTCTGTAGTATATGGGGTCATATACGAAAATTGGGGTCAGGATTTCCTTACTCGCCCGCTGGCGGCGCTCAATTGGGAACTAGCCCCAAAAGCCCGCGAGCCCGCCCCGGGAGGGTTCGCCCACGAGCCCGCGCTGAAATATCCCTTCATTCGTTGAATTGCCTGGTGGGGCTTGGAAAGCTAACCATTGTTGCTTCCCATCGCCATGCTTGGTCCTTACCTTTTTCCACGCTGCTTCTAGCAAGTCATCCTATACCACCGGCCTATAAAAATCTTTTGAGTCGTTGTGTGGCGGTGCCACATAATCATCTCGGTGAAATGGATCGAGATGTACCACCACGGTCCATCCTTGATCTCGTGCTCCCGCCAGTGCACGGCGTTACCTTTCACCAACTTTTACTTCCTTGGTGTAGTTGATATCCACGGTTGGCGGGTGAATCCAGTGAAAGAATCACGGAACCGCTTGATATTAACCCAAGGCACGTGCATCCATCTGAATTCCATCATACTGCAGGTTGGCTCAAAAGGGTTGGTGGAAAGATGAAAAAGAAGGAAAATGAGATGCATCATGCCTATATACTATTCCAGTGGAGCGCATGTGATGGGAGTTAAAACCTGTCCCATGCTGCATGGACCGCGTCACCAGTCATCTTGATCACGGGTTCCATGGCCTCAGGATCTGCCAAGCCGATGGCAGGGGCGATCTTCATGATGGAAATATGCGAGACCCATGTCTTGCCATTTTTCTCGTGCACCACGAAACTGCAAGGGAAGAGAAATCCCGCTTGCCATGATGCATCCAATGCCGCCTTGGCGAATTTCGGTCCGCACGCGCAAATGATGGTATACCGGGGGTATTCCTCCACGCCTAACTTTTTCTTGAAGATCTTGTCAATATCCTTCACGAGCATGACTGAAAACCCCTCTTCGGTTATGATCGATTCCACGTGCTTTACCGCATCGTCGTGATTCATGTCCAATTGCTTTTCCAGGTAATCTACTTTTTCTACCAACGCTTTCACCATCAATCGTAGTTCCGTGGAACAATGCACTTGCCACGTATTAAGCTTGCAGCTTCACGTGGAAAGTGAAAACCCGTCCCGGGGTTATCAAGCCATGCACGATCATTGGACAAGCAGGGGTACTTCAGGGGAATGGCTAGTGGCTAATCAAGGACCTTGCCAATAATCGGCATCCCCGAGATTAAATAACTTGGGGTGGGTTATCGATCTTGGAACGACACCCCGTGTGGCATTCAATTGCCTGCTGCTACCCACTCTTAAAAATCACCCTCCTTCCCTTCCCTCACCCAATTCACCATGCTACTTCTCTCGCGGGCTTCACCGGGGTGCACCGTTCCACTTATTGGTCGAAGCGTCCATTAACAGGCATGAAATTTGTAAAAAAGAAAATATGGGAAGGAATGGTGCAATCAAGGTGATTTCACCGCGGCCTGTACGTCTTGAGCAATTCCCTCCCGGGTGGGAAATCCAGTCTCATGTCATGGGATTCACCGGTGGCAACCGCGATGGAATGCTTGCACAGTTCCACGGTCTTGAATGCCCCCAAGATGCCATTCATTTTACCCTCGAACTCCACGGACCAATTCCCGTCAAAGCCCGCGTCATGCAATATTTTGGCGGCTTTTAGATAATCGAGCTTGGTTTCCATGCCCGTATCGTTGAAGGAATAGGCCTTTGCATGGATATATTTCGTGTTTTCCTTGATCACGTCCAAAGCTTTCCACCGCATATCATCATTCTCAAAATTGCCAATGTCAAAGATCCAGCCAAGGTTCCTTGACGTGAAATGTTCCTCGAAGAACTTCATGTAGACCCAGTTCGAGGAGTAGGAATGATGCGTTTCAATGCAAATGGAGGTATCGAGCGATTCGGCGACTTCAAGCAATGGTGTTACGATTTTCGCCGATTGATCCACGGCAGCCTTCATCTGGTTGTTATATTCCTCCCATTCATCCTCATCGAAGTCATCCATGGGCATGAATGCCCTTACCAAGGATCCATTGCCAACTTGGAACCGAACCATCTTGATGCCAGCCGAGTGAGCGAGCTCCAACCATGATTTACCGCTGGATATCATTTCGTCCACCTTGTTATCCCGTTCAAGTAATTTCACGTGAGGTCCAATGGCAAAGACCGAGATACCGTTCTTTTCGAGTGTTTTACAATGAGCATCAAGTTGGTCCCGTTCAAAATGCCTGTCAAGGAATTCAATGAGATGCACGTTCATGTCATTACACATTGCCACGATAGCGCCAAGCCGTTGCTCTTGGTTCCCCAGCTTGTCCCACTCGCGGCGGATGGAATAGGTGTTCAATGCAACCTTCATGATATCATCACCGGTTTTTTCAATGATTTTTCATAGAAAAACCATGGGTGAATGGCATGCCACGAGAAAAACCTGTGAAATGGGGTCCCTACCTGTCCTTCGGGAAAGACCCGTCAACCACCATGATAGCCAGCTGGCGTTCTTGCGAGGCAGCGCTTGGACCGACAACTTCCAGCACGGGATCGAAAGCATGGCTGGAATATTGGGAGCATGGATTGGGGGAAACTGCCAGCATTACCCGCGTGGAAGCCACCATAGGCAGGCTCGCCGGGTTGCATATCACGCGAATGGAGAATCTCGTGCCTGGGACCGTGTACTCCTACAGGACCAGCACGTACCCCGACGAGACTCACACCTTCAAGACCGCTCCCGTCCCTGGAACGAATACCCCGTTCGAGTTCACCTTGGTGGGTGATATGCACGCTCGGCCGTGCAATGACATCAGCAAGTATTTCTCATTGATGAGCGAGCTGGTTCCTGGGCATGATTTTTTCGCGGGACTCGGGGATTTCATCAACGATGGTGATGATCCCGCGGATTGGGATGCTTATTTCAGGGATGGAGCAGGATACCTGCCCTGCCATCCCCAGATGAATGTCCCGGGAAATCACGATGCCGGCAGCCCAAGCAAGTACCAGCGGTACACATACACTTGGATGCATCCCTACGTGGACGAGAACAAGGGCGGGTATTACGTGATGGAATACGCCAATGCCGTGATTTTTTTCATCGATAGCACCAACGCGGGTGGCTGGCAACCCACGCCCGGAGATGCACAATATGATTGGTTAGCACGGAACTTGGAACGGTACGCCTTGGCTGATCGATGGATCTTCCTGCTCATGCATCACCAAGTCTATTCCACCGGGGATTTCGGGTGTGCGCGGCTCATGCACGATGTGTACCGACCGTTGTGTCAAGAATACCACGTTGATGCCGTGTTTTACGGCCATGACCACCACTACGAGGTTTTCTGGGTGGACAGGGAGGCATCTTGGGGAGGAACGCTTTTCATCGTGGCAGGGGCAGGAGGTGGCCAAGGGCACGTGGATCATGGTATCATGGGTGATAGGAATGGCGAAACCAAGTATATTTGGCCCGGCAGGTTTCTCAATGTGCGAAAGCATGGCGTGCCACCAGAGACTGGGAATATCACCCCGGCTGCAAGGGCTTTCAGGAACGACAGCTTGGTTGAAGCCACGCAGCTCCTCGGGATACTCGAACCGAGCTTCATCCACGCGCGTGTTGAAGGGGACGTGATGGATCTCAAGTGTATAGGGTGGCAAGGGCAGGTGTATCACCACCTGCAGGTGAAGCGCGCGGGTGCGGGTCGGGCGTTCCATCCCCGCTCTGAAAAGGTGCTACTCGATTATTAGCAAGCATTAAACCACAACCATGAGACTCTGCGAGGAAGGAAAGGATGAACGCATCGACGAAGCTATTCAAGTTATACACCGACGGTGGAGCCAGGGGGAACCCAGGTCCTGCTGCAATCGGAATCATCATCGTGGATATGAGTGGAAAGGTGCTCCAAGAAATCAAACGGGTTATTGGCGTTGCGACGAATAACCAAGCAGAATACAGGGCGCTGGTGGCTGGAATGAAGATTGTTGCACGCTTGTGGAATGGAAGCTTGGCTTGTTACTCGGATAGCGAGCTGGTGATCAAGCAAATGAACGGGGTGTACCAGGTCCGCAATCGGGCCCTGGCAAGGTTGCACGACGCGGTCAAGTTGATGGAACGTTCCTTCTCCAGCGTTCAATATCTCCACGTGCCCAGGGAGCATCCCATGATTTCCCGTGCCGACGCCCTGGTCAACGAGGCTTTGGATCAGGCATGATCGAGGCGCGAACAATCTTGACTAGTTTCTTGCTCCCGTTATCTTTCACTTTCTCCCGCGTGAGAAGATGGACTGGAGCTGGTCTCGAATCTCAATCACGGTGCCTATGGGAATCGTGCCCGCTTCCAAGGGCTCTATCCATCCTTTTTCTTGAAGGAACCGCATGAAATCGCTCATCTTGTTTCGGATCTCCCAGTGCCCCCACCATGCACCATACTTCGGGCGATCCATGAATGCGAACATCTTGAAGGTGCCAAGCCTCGTGTCGAACCGGTGAAAGTAAATCATGCGCTCGTTGCCGTTCTGGTTCTCGATCAGGATTGATTTCAATAACCCGTCCAAATCTTCCTTGGCAAAATTGTTGATACCCACCAAGAAGTTCACGTCCATGGCAGTGCCATGCCTGATGATCCTTTCTTCATTCGTGGAGATGGAAAGCACAGCATCATCCTTCATGATGTACAACC
>WJJB01000189.1 GCA_014729935.1 Candidatus Bathyarchaeota archaeon
CCATGTGGGTCCCGGCGGGTTCAATGCACCTCTGATTCGTAGCCAGCAGGAGGCGGGAAAACAAGCACCTTTCCACCTTCCAAGAGTGCTCGAGCACCCGATAAAACTTTAAATTATCTAAAACCTACTAGTAGTATATCTCCTCGCATTTCACGCGATCGCACGTGGGTGTAAGCCCATCCGTCGCGGTGGTTGTCATGCGGGTTTTTCTACCTCTCCCGGAACACACTACCGGAAAATGATACCCATGTCGGCTGCTTCGTGGATTTTCAAACTCATCGTCGCCGGTGCTGGTGGCGTCGGCAAGACCGCACTCGTGCAACGATTCTGCACCAACACTTTTGTTACGGATCACAAGATGACCATTGGAGCCGCGTTCTCGATCAAGGATATCACCTTTGACAACGGCGTGTCCATTAAGCTGCAGATTTGGGATTTTGCAGGCGAGGAGCGCTTCAGGTTCCTGCTCGGGGATTACTGCCGGGGAGCATCCGGCGCATTATGTTGCTTCGACGTGTCTGATTACGAAACCTTCCGCCAGCTTCCGCAATGGATCGAGATCATCCGAAAGGAAGCCATGAACATTCCCATCCTGCTTGTAGGCACCAAGTACGATTTACCGAACCATCAGGTCTCGTATGAGGTCGCGCAACAATACGCACAGGATGCCGGGTGCATTGGCGCAGCGTTCTGCTCCTCGAAGACTGCAGTGAACGTGGAGGAGGCATTCATGTCGATAGGAAAGTGGATGGTCTATTACGCCACCCAACCCCAGCAATGACTCCACGTCGGCAAGTTCTTCTCACGTTTCATTGACACGCACGCGCGTTTTTTTCTGAAAGTCTAGATTCCCGCGAGTACGGCAAGTGGAATCCTGCACGGTGGATGGTATCGTGTACTTGGCACTCATCACTCATTTAATGAATCTCGACCTGCCATCATCGGAAAGACGCTCTTTCCTTTTCCGCGCGTGTACTTCTTCCAGTTGCTCGTGGATGCCCTCCAGCTTGGCTCTATCCAAGGGATAAAAATACCATGCTATCAACCCAATGGTTGCTAGAATTGATGGGATGAGGAGTGTTGCCACGCTAACACCTGTCAAGGCACTTGGGAAGGTACCCACGACCTTATAACCGGTATCGCCAGGATTAATTGGATCGGGGGGATCGAGTCCGAATGCCGACATGACAATTGGCACGATGATGAGGGCAAAGCTGATCATGGGTTTCGAGAAGATGCATCCAACACCTGCATATACCGATTCACTGCGCTCCCCGGTGACCGCTTCGTCGTAATCAATCACGTCACCCCTCATGGGATTGTGGTAAAGGAAATCCGTCACAAGCCCGAAGAACGCGATCCCAAGTCCAATGGAGAGCAAGGAAAGGTTCCATGGGGGACTATATACACCAGCAGGTGCTTCCTTGGAAGGGAGGGCACCAAGAAATGCGAGGAAAAATCCAGCCGCTTGACATGCAAGACCGATAAAGATGGCAGTCCTGATATCGCGCTTCTTTGGTATCTGCAGCTGCACGAACACGCCAGCGATTCCCCCAATTGCTGGACCGAGCAGGTACAAGTAGCTGGTCCACGATGAATCTGGATTGTAGGCAACCTGACCGAGCAACCAGTCTATCATGAATACCAAGCCAGAAAGCAGGATGTTGAGGATGCCCACCGAGATGCCATCGTAGATCACGTAGGATATGCCTGGCACGTTCCACTCGTTCTCCAGCTTGAAGATGGCAGAGGCTGCCTGGAAGAACGGCACGTTTTCTTCAGGAAGGTATTCCTGCCGTTCCTTGACCCACTTTACCACGAAAATCCACGGAATCAATGCGAGCAAGCCAAACACGATCACGAAGATCTGGAAGGCACGTATCTTCGTGATGTCAACGGCGCCTTGCAGGAAGATCAATGGAAGGCCACCTGATGCGATCCCACCTATAAGGGCAAGAAAGCCATAGATTGCAGCAACCTTGGTTCGTTCCCGAGAGGCCATGGTCATCTGGGGAAGTAGGGCAACATGAGCAAGGTACACGATGGTGAAAAAAGTATCGTACACGATCTGGGTGATCAGGTACCACGCGAACAAGGTAACTTGGCTTGTGGTAGCCACGACTGGTCCCCAGGTGCTCGGTGGGAAAAACACGAGGATGAAAGATATGGTGAATAGGGGTGCACAATACTTGATCCAAGGAATGTACCTGCCTTCCTTCGTTTTCGTGCGATCTTGCAAGACACCGAATATCGGGTCATTTACCACGTTCCAGATGGCATATATCACCTGACCGATGATGATGAATATCGGCTGAAGCCCGAGCCACTTGATGTAAAATGCTTGAATTTGACCGAGAAACCCACCAAAGAAAGCACCTGGCAGTGCAGCCATGTTATAGCCGATCAACTCCTTATTGCTGATGGGATCTCTCTCGAACTCTGACACGTGGTTATTTATTCTCGAACCCATGTTATTCCTCGTGCTGGGAACTATTAAAAATATTCTCCCTTGAAATCTTGGATTTGTATTAAGAGAACAGGAGCAATGGTGGATGCACGCGCATCCGCTAACCTCTCACCATCGAATGGAACACACCAATTGACCAATTCATGGTGGATAAGATGAGCTTACAGGGGAAAGATGGGCATGGCATCCAATCCCGTGGTTTCGGCAAACCCGCATGCAATGTTGAAACACTGAACGGCGTTCCCGGCAGCACCTTTTACCAAGTTATCCAGTGCTGACACGATTACCAACCTGCTTGACAATGGGTCCTTCTCGAAGCCAATATCGCAAAAATTGCTTCCAATGATGGTTTTCGGGTCTGGGAGCTTGAATAATCCCGCGTTTTTCTTGATAAACCGGATGAATGGCTGGTTCTTGGAAAATCTCCTGAATGCCTTGTATAGGGGACGCTCGCTATCGAGTTCTTCTTTCAAGAACACGTGCACCGTGGAAAGAATGCCACGAACCGCATCGATCGCGTGTGCAGAGAAGGATACCTTGAATGCATGCTGTTGATTCTTCGCCAAGGATGGCAAGAGAGCTTGCTCAATTTCCGCCGTATGCCTGTGCCCGGTGAGCTTGTAGGGCCGGATGACATTTGCACGGGCGGGATGATGGCTCGCTGGGGTCGGCACGATGCCCGCGCCGGTCGATCCCGTCTTGGAGTCAACGATGATTGGAAATGGCTCGATGAGATCATTTGACAGGACGGGGTAAAGCGAGTAAATGGCACTGGAAGCGTGACATCCCGGCACGGCAATGAGCATGGCATTTTTAATGGCTTCCGCATGAAGCTCGGGCATACCATACACTGCCTTTTCAAGATATTCTGGATGATCGTGCTCGCCGTAAAAGTACTCGTACCTTTCAACTGATTTCAGCCTGAAGTCGGCGCTCAGATCTATCACCTTCACGCCTGTATCTAGAAGATCGGGAACGAATGCATGTGACGTGTGATGCGGCGTTGCAAGAAATACCACGTCAACGTCTCGAGCCACTGCATCCATATCTGGAAGGGAAAACTTGATTCGAGACACGCCATCAAAGTTTGGGTGAAGAAGGGAAATTGGCTTCCCCGCGTTCTTTCGTGACGTGACATGCTTTACCGTGGCTTTGGGATGCTGGAACAACAACCTGGCAAGCTCACCTCCAGCATATCCAGAACCACCAACTATCGATACATCCATGATAATACAGTAGGGACCATGGCGCCTCTAAATTAACCTTTCCGGCAAGGAATTTACATCAAGGAATCGAAAGTAATCATTAATTTTCGACATGCTTGCGGAGGTGCGGGTATTTTTCCAAGAGGTCCTCCGTGGAGGGCAGGTATTCATTGAGAGGACGGTAAAACTCACCGATTTTCACCTTGGACAAGTTATTATCATGTATACCAGCCATGTTGTCGTTAATTTCATATCCAACATAATGTCTGTATAATCCCTTTGCGCAGACGGCAGTGGTTCCATTCCCCATGAACGGGTCAAGGACGAGATCACCAGGCTTGGTGGAAAAATTGAGGAACCGGCATAGCAATGTCTCTGGGAGCTTCGTGCCGTTCTTTTTCTGGCCCGCCATGTATGTTCTCGGGATGATCCAAACATCCTCCGGGTAGTATTCGTACTTGTTGAAAAAATATTGCTGCTCATCTTTCACAACAAACAAGATGTGGTAATGGGAGGACACGAACTTGCGCTTGGTAAAAACGCCAAACTGGTACTTCCAAATGAGGTGATTTATCAGGTGCAATCCTGATTCCTCAATTGCTATCAAGATATCCTTGAGATTCGTCCACCCGGAGACGAGATATGCTGAACCAGTATCCTTTATGATACGAGGTAATGCCCCGATCCATCTGCTGGTAAATGATTCGTAATTCTCATCGATCTCAACATATCCATCCTCCACCAGGCCAGGATCCCGGTTGTATTGGCTTTCCTTCCCGCGGAAATCTATCCCGAAAGGTGGATCTGCAATTACCAAGTCGATGCATGCATCCGGCAATTCTTTCATTGCTTGGATGGCATCCACGTAAAGGATATTGTCAGTATCCACGGGATGCACCGCGTCCTTGTATAGCTGGCAAGCTTCCTCCTTGCTCCAATCATCCTCCACCTGAAAATGCAATTGAGCTAATCCTGCCACGTATTTCCTCCTTTTCTTCCTAGATCTCGTCCCAGCTTCACGTTTTCCTGAATCGTTACCCATGGTTTAACCATCCTTGGTATCGATTCCCCGCAAATCAGCTAGCTTCACTTTCGGCGTGAGCATGATCTTTCCATCCTTTACCTCGACAACGAGTTCCTGACCTGCCTCTATGTTGAGTTGCTTCCTGATATCTACCGGCAGGAATATTTGTCCTTTCGACGAAACCTTGGCGGTTCTCACATCCATGTTCATGTCTCCTCCTAGATATTTCCTTGTTTTGATTTGGTGATGATAGGTCGCTCAATGTCTAGAACCGGGATGTTTTTATCCTTGAAGGTGTCCAAGTTGGTGGTGACGAGTTTTGCTCCAGTGACTCTCGAGATAGCCGCATTGATCGCTTCCTCCATTGATAGGTCTTGATCAATCCAATCCATGATTGGTTGGAGCATTTCTTGGTTCATTTGCATGATTTGGAGGTTCGTCCTACGAAGGAGATCCGCGCGTTTCCTGGCGACGGACACACCCGATGTCTCCCGGTAATACGTGTAGATATTCAGAAAAGCAATGGGGGAGATGTACCC
>WJJB01000190.1 GCA_014729935.1 Candidatus Bathyarchaeota archaeon
CCATAGAACCCATCGAGGTATTATCCATCACCACTTGCTTGTTCAAGATGACAGGTGGGAATTACGTGGAAGGTGTCATTGCTGGCACGAATATCGGCAGGGATGCGGACACCATTGCAAATCTCATCGGTGGATTATGTGGGGCAATGCATGGCATTGATGCGATTCCTTTAGAATGGCGTGAAGGCGTCCAAGAAATCAATCATCAATTACATGAGAAATACAAGCGGGATGCAGTGGAGATGGCTGGACTCCTGAGGGATCGTGCCAATTTAGCGATTGAAATGGCACAAGAGATTGAATCCTATTTCAGGAATTGAATCAAGCACGGAAGAGTCACCACCGGTTTTCGCCATGTTGCAACCTCGCGCCGATGCACCATGATATAGGAACAAGGTCTTTTTTGAATGTCACACTCGTGGATCGTGATACTGGTGAAAAAAGAATTTCCAACATTGCAGCCTTTATGGCTGGCGGTATTTGCAGATGTGCTTGGCTTCACACTTATCGTGCCACTCTTGAAGCAAATCGAGATTGATTTCAACGCAACTGAAATAGAAGTGGCACTGGTCTTATCCCTTAATGCCTTGTTTGGTTTTTTCTTTGGGCCAATATTCGGTAAGGTTTCAGACAAGCATGGCAGAAAACCATTGTTACTTGTTGCTCAAGCGGGTACCATGGGTTCCTTCCTTATGTTCGCGTTTTCAAATTCCTTGTTCATGATTTACCTTTCAAGGATCTTGGATGGATGCTTTGGCGGGAATTTCCCGATAGCGAAGGCGATCATCAGCGATATTGTACCACCAAAAGACCGTAGCGTGCAAATGACCAACGTTGGAGTTGCCCATAACTTGGCAAATGTGATCGGCCCATCGATGAGCGGGTTCTTGTACACTTGGTCGGGGGGCATCATTGGTCCAGGCTTGCTTGGAACCGTGCTATCGCTTTTCACCATCATTTTAACCGCGTTGAAATTGGAGGAAACCGCACCAAGCAAGACGGGGAAAACCGTGTTCGGGGATTTATCCAAGATAGAAGCAGCAGGAAACGGTATCATCCCCGAGAGAAAGATACGTAAGAATGAAACAGCAATGATCTTGCTATTCCAGTGGGGAACGCACACGCTCTCATTCTTTATATTCATGTCCAGTCTCTCTCTGTTCGCCGGAGAAAGATTGGGTTTATCGCCCCAGGATATTGGCTTGCTCCTCATGGTCACGGGCTTATTTCAATTATTCGTGAGATACGTGCTTTTCTATCCCATGCTCAAGCGGTTCGGTGAACGGCGAATGGCAACTTTGGGGCTAGCTATCTTCCCTGTCGTGTTCTTTTTAACGGGATTCGTGACCGTTGAATGGCAACTGGTTCTCATCCTGCTTGGCATGAGCTTCTCCGCGTCATCAGTCCGGGGCGTCTTAACCGGTTTCCTCTCCCGGTCCGTGGATCCAAGGGATCAGGGAAAGATTCAAGGATTGAACACCAGTCTCGATACCTTGGCACAAATCATCGGTCCTTTATTGAGCGGGATGACCTTGATGTTCTTACCCATCATGGCGTACGGCATACTGCCGGCATTGGTTGCGATCATTCCATTACTCGTCATGTTGAAACCTTTGGAGTTTTCCCACGAGAAGATGCTGATGGATTCCCGGGACGAAGAAGCACCCGATGATGAGATGTCTTCCAACAAGCTAATGGCTGATTCTTGACGTGTCATAGCATTTCTTCCATTATTGGGCTCGTGAAGGGGTGCATGAAAACCGGTCCCCAGTAGTTTCTTAATACCCATTTCTATTATGTACCACGTGATAATTCAATTGATCGCAGAGCGTGTTAATTGAGGTGCAAGGTCTTGATAACTATGGAAACAGCTAACACAACTCAAGGAACTTCTCCAAATTCCCTCTCTCATGAAAAGAAAAAATCAAAGGCGAGGGAAAGTGCAACAACGGTTTACAACTTGGCTTACATGTTATTCGTGCTGGGGTATTCCGTGGTGACCATACTCGATATCATCGATAAAGGCGTGTATGGAGTGAATGTCATAGTGGCATTTCTCAAGTTCACAACCGTTGCGGTGTTATTGACTCGCCCGTTCTCCATGATCGTCGAATTAGGTGCATTTCCAAGTAATTTCCTGTATTCTGTCTTCCCCGGGCTTGACGTGATGATGAATGCCGAGTTTTCTGACATCACCGATTTCAATGCCATGTTCGAGGGATTCATCTCCATGCCTGATTTCGTGTTCCTATTCCCATTCGTGTTTTACTTGATTGCTTCAATTTACTTTGGGTACAAGTCCAGGAAGGACGCCAATATTGCTGTGGAAGGATTCAAGTTTGCAACGAGCAATTACTTGACTGGAATAGGTATCTACGTGATCATCTGGGGCATCGTCGGGATCTTCAACGGGTTTTGGACGTTCCCGGTCGTGATCGGTCGGCTCTTCGTGACGTGGGTTCTTGGTGGCATTGATTGGATATTGATGATCGCGATTGCCATCGTGCTCGGATCCGTTGGAAAATGGCTTGCGGGAAAGCACCCTCCAAAGCATAGGGGTGCGGCAGATTACCTGGTCAGCGTGTTGCAAAAACCATCACCAAGCTTCGTTCCCGACGAGAGGAAGCAGGTCATGAGCAGGTACCAGCAGAAGGCTGTAGTTCAACAATCAGGCTCTCAATCAGTCTCAAGGGTGGCGCAAACTCAAGCGACCGTGGCTCATGAACAACCTCCTGTTACCATGAAGCCGGACAGTTCGGGAATCCCCGGGCCACAACCTGTATTCAGGCGATACTGCGAATATTGCGGTGCCAGGCTTGATGCCGGAGCAAGATTTTGCTCTGGATGCGGTGTAAGCTTGGAAAACATTATTGTGCCAGAGCCAGTCGGTCAGAATCGAGCAAGGAAGGCTGAAGCGGAATCACTAGCCCCTAGTCCTGTACCGCCATCATCAACACGATCATCGTCCACTCCCGCAAGTATTTCAGCAGGTATCGACACACGCATGGAATCTCCTGCGCGTGAAGTTGCATCCCCTGGCAAGAAAATGCCTGCAGTGCCACCTGCTGGCATTGAAGGAGAAATAGTAACCGGTGAATCGACCCAAGGGAAAGGTAAAAAGAAGCAAGAACTCAGCCCCGATGAAGTCGACGAATTGGAGCGAAAGCTCCATACCTTGGACAGTATTTCCATCCAATGGGCCCTGGTATTCATGGGTTTATCCGCCGTGTGGGGTGTCGTCTGGCTGGCGGTTGGTAATTTCAAGCTATTCGCGCATGGCTTGCTATCACTTCCCTTGGGATACTTTGCCATGATGAGAGATAAGGATCTCTTTTCCAAATGGATCTTCGAGCGGAATTACTCATCAAGGGGGGTCGATCTCATCATGTGGGGTGCCATGGGCACGCTATGTTTTGGTTCGGGAATCATTCTCCTTGCCAAAGGTATATTGATGCTTATCATAACCCAAAACCGGAATGAACATTATCCCCCGTTAAGTGATGTTCAATGGCAAGCACGTGTTTTCCAAGCGAGCACCACCATTGCCGCGCATTTCGTGATCTTGGTGACCATCGCAAATGTATCGTTGTTTTTCGAGTTGGCACCCTTTGCAGTCTTCTGGGCTTCTTTCTCGACCTTCATTGGCTTGATTGCGTTCCTGATCTACGTGCAAGTCATCAAGCCGGAATTCGCGCGTGGGAATATTTATGGCATGCAGGCCCCCTTGCTTGTGTTGGGCATTGTGAGCACGATCTTCGGGGGGGCTGGCGTGTACATTCTGATACAAGGCATTCTCATCTCCGTGCAAAAAGGCAAGTACGAGCGCATGTGGCAGCAAGACGAAATCAAGGAACAACCACCCACGTAGCAAAGTATTCTTTTTTTCTCCTTTTTTCTTGGATGTCCCCAACTTTTAGGAATACTGGGAATACATCCAGGTACTCGCTTGTTTCTCGATCTAGCGTCTGGGGGAAGATTCACCAGTTCAGCTCCAGCTTCTAGGGCAGCTTGAATTACAGCCTTCAATTATTCACTGTTTTCGCAAGCCTTAAATGATGGGTCGTGCATATCATCGCGATGAAGCCCGCGTGGCGCGTCCAGCTTTGAGTCATCAAGCGCCTCGATGACCCGTGCATCAAATCCAAAAACCTGTACAACTTTACCAACTGGCACGCGCAGCAGAAATCATTCAACTTCGACGAGTTGCTCCTTCATGGCAGCCTGCGAGGTCCACCCGTTCTCCCTGGAATTCACAGCTTTACCTGCTCGGGGCGTAGCTTGGTTGTTCCCGAGACGAACGCGTGCACAATATCCAGCAAGAGGGAATTTCCGAAATGCCAGGATTGGTAAAACCGTGGATCGAATGGTGGAGTGGTGGATGAAGATGGCGTAAACCCGCCATTCGAAATCAAGGAAGTCGCGTGAGCACTCTCGACGAAATCACGGCGTTCACGCCGTGAGAGCTTGCACCAAGTAAAGGTGTTCATCTCATGGATTTGTCCACGTTGAAACCGGTATCAGTGTGGGAGATTTTTTGCAGGTTGATCTTGCAAATACCACACCCATCAGGCAAGGAAGGGAAATTACGGGATGCAATAAAAAATTGGGTGAAGGATAATGCAAAGACGGGGGTAACAATCAAGCAAGATCGCTCGGGGAATCTCTTAATACAGCATCCTGGCGCTAGGCAATATACCAATCATCCATCGATTCTTCTCCAAGGTCACATGGACATGGTATGCGAAACTAATCTCCCAGGAGGTTTCAAGTTCAATTCAACGCCCATACCTGCATTTATTGAAGAAACTGGGAAATGGGTAATGGCTGATGGCACCACTCTCGGCGCGGATAACGGCATTGGTGTATCAATGATGCTTGCCTTGCTGAAGGAACATGACACTGATCTTGATGATAGGCCCTATGAAATTCTCCTGACGCATTCAGAGGAAACAGGACTTCATGGAGCCCTTGCATTGGATCCGTGTGAGCTTGAATTGGATTCCATTGCCATGATCAACTTGGATTCCGAGAACGTGGAAGAAATCATTATTGGCTCAGCGGGTGGGGGGGATGTCATCATGGAACGCGGGTACCATCCCATTGCTGTTAACGAGCGCGATGATTTGTCGTGGTTCACGATCACCGTTTCTGGGTTGAAGGGTGGCCATTCAGGGGTGGACATTCACAAGCAATACCCGAATGCCATCAAGGTTCTCTGTAAATTGCTCTCCCGGGTAACTGAATTGCATTCCATTCACGTTTGTGCCATGGAAGGGGGGAGCAGATCGAATGCAATTCCACGGACCGCTCAAGTAACCCTTGCAATAGATAAAAACGCAGAAAAGGGAATCATCTCCCTTGTAAATGAGGATATCAATGATGCACGTGCTTATTACGAGGAACACGAACGGGGGACTAGCTCCCCTGCCAAACCTGACGTGAAGGCCCTCTCATCCCTCTCCATTGTACTGGAACCTGTCGTACCTGCAGGACCTGCAGAGCAAGCAAGTTTCATGAATTTAGATGATAGCAGGGAACTCATCAGGATCTTGAACGCGCTTCCTCATGGGGTGCACTCGTATTCAGTTACCATGCCGGGATTGGTGGAAATATCAAGCAACGTTGCCATGGTAACCATGGATCCAATCAAGAAGATTTTGAGGGTGCAGGTGAACGTGCGAAGCAACATTGATCACATGCTTAAAACAACCCGCCAGGGTATCGCTGCGATTCCTCGATTGGCTGGCTGGCAAGTTCGGCTACCGGATGCATATCCTGGGTGGAAACCACGGCCACGGTCCGCATTCGTGAGATTCGTGAAACGAATTCACGGGGAAACAAGCGGCTTGGAGGTAAGGGTTCGGGCGATCCATGCAGGATTGGAAGCAGGTATTATTGGTAAACAATTGGGGCTCCATCCAGCCAATATCGCATCCATCGGCCCGACCATTCTCAATGCGCATTCACCTGCCGAAAAAGCCTGCATCAAGGATGTGTCCACCATGTACTCGGTCCTAAAGCGGCTAATACTTTCCTTCTCTGGCAAGCAATATGAAGGGATTAATCCTTGAAGCGTATCCTCCCAAGGACGTTTTGCGAGGAAAAAATCTCGTTTTGCCTGATTAACTCATCCGCCTGGTCAAACCGGGGTGGCGTGTTCCAGAACAGGATACCCTCGATTTTTCCACATTGAACGTAATACACGATCGCTTTTTCCTCATCATCCCCCCAGTCAATCACATAATCAAGCTTTGCATCGATATGACCTATCACGTGGAATGGCTTGTCAAAAAAAGAACCGCCGTACCTGGGAAAGTGATCATAACTTGCTCCCTCGCCTGTTGCATTGATCCCGGCGATCATCCCAGTGCTTGTTGCATGATCTTGGCAGAAAAAGCGATTCGAGGCACCCATGTAGGCATCATCCTCAATGATAACATTGCTTCCCGCTGCGAAGATATCTGGTTGCGAGGTTTCCATGTGCGAGTTGACAATGATGCCTTCTTTAACTGCAATCCCGGCATTGAAAGCGAGGTCCAAGTTGGGAGTCGCGCCAGCGATGGAAATGACTGCGCCGGTGGTGAGATCTTGCGATCCAAGGAATTCAGTGATCACCCGGTCATCATGCTTACGGACGCCGGTCACTTTGTCCATTGGTATTACATTCACGCCATGGTAGACCATGTCTTCCATTAGTTGTCTTGCGATTGTCCTGGGAAACATGTCTTGGCATGGGTGTTTTTCCTGGAAAACCGAGGTAACATGCAGGTTGAGCGAGACGAGTTGGGCAACGAGTTCCTGGGCAATGATGCCACCACCGATGATCAAGAAATCATGTACCGACTGCGTGAGTTTCATCAACGTTTGGTAATCTTCCAAGGTCCAATACTGGAGAATGATTTCTGGATCTCCTGGAATTTCCCGTGGCTTGGATCCAAGAGCAAGAATTAGCTTCCCGTATTTATATCCCATACCGATTGCATCAGTGACCAAATGCTCGTGTGGAATGATGTCTGTTACTAGCCTGCTGGAAAAAAGCTCGACGCCACGTTCCCTTGTGTGGAACCAGATTGAATCCAATTCCTGCAGCATGATGTTTTTTACCATGGGTCCCTTCATGTACGGTGGTGAATCTTCGGCAGATATCATGGCGATCGATCCATTTGTATCATGTTCTCGAATTCCACGTGTTGCTGCATCCCCGGCAGCGCCACCACCCACGACGATATAATCGAATTCCCGCATGACCAGTACATGATATTTCGCAGTTCATACTTTTCAATTATTGCATTTCGTGCGAGTGCACCATTATATCAAATATTCTACCTTGAATTACCATGCTCTATGGGGCGCGAATTCTGCCTTCATCAACCATTGCATTTCCCGTCGTTGATGACACGAACGTCCGTTCGGGCTTTGCACGGTCTATAAGAGGGATCCTTCCCGGGGTTCCCGCGGCAGAAGAGTTGATGATTGTTTCGGTTCGGTTTTCTATATTGATGGTATTATCCGTCTTGCGAGAGAAAACCCGCCCCTTTAGCAGTAATGGGGGAATTTGATGTGCTCGATGCGAAGGATTGATGTTTCGGGGTCGAAATTGTTGGGATACAAGGAAGAAAGAGTTTTGCTACACGATGGAGCACGAATTCTTGATGCCCCTAGCTTTTGTGGCAGCTTGAAATGGGAAGCGAGATATTTGTCGGAGCCGGATTAATATATGGTCGATGATAATTATCAAGTTCCCCCGATACTATTTAGGGCGTGGTAGTTCAAACTCTATCAATTATAATGGCCAAGGTTGGACATTCGCCCAGTGGCCGATAGAGGAAGCCCGCGTGATGAAATATCATCAGGTGCTCATGGTGGCGGTATCGACGCGCCGGTGATGGATTATCATCCTCCTCCTAGACCGATAGGCGGTTCACAAGCTGTTTTCCCCGGGATCGTCGCGATCGCCATTGCCATCTCCATCACTGCCCCCGACCAGCACCTTGAACCGCGGGTCTTCACGGATGGCATCGAAATCGGCATCCTCCCTCGCTTTCCCTCGCCACGAACCTTCCATGTCGATGGCTTGCGATAGGCACTCAATTGCCAGGTTGACGTTTTCCTGTCGCGCGTGCAGGCAGGCAATGTTGAAAAGCACCATGGCAACGTCGGACCGGTAGCACCCCGGGCTCTTGTTGGCAAACTCCCGGATGATTTCCAGCGCCTCCGTGTACTCCCGCTCCGCATCCTCGTGCCTGCCGGTGTCCTCGTGCAGGACGGCAAGGTTGTTGAGCGTGACGGCAACGTCGGGCAGGTACGCCC
>WJJB01000191.1 GCA_014729935.1 Candidatus Bathyarchaeota archaeon
ATGCAGGCATCCTCCATGCCATGGCTGTAGCAGGATGCAAGGTATTGAGCATCGGCGTGGAATCTTGCATTCCATCCCACCAGGAAATGCTTGGAAAATACCTTCGCATCGATAAGATCAAGAAGGTGCTATATTTGGTCAAGGCAGCGGGATTATTCTCGGTCGTGTATTTCCTCATGGGAACACCATTTGATACGGAAGAAACGATGATGGCGAATATCGCATTCAGCAAGGAAATTGATGCCACCTTCGTGGAATTCACCCCCTTCATCGATTTTGGAGGTATCGACTTGCATGGCGTGGAAACAAGAAAATTGCTCCCCGATGCAATCGTGACCAGGTATTGCAGGATGGGAAAAATGGCCTTCTATTTTCGTCCAAGTAAAATTCTTGAAATCATATCTCTTTTTCTACGAATCCTCTTATCACACCCGAGGAACGTTTTGACGCATCTAAAAACCCTCGCGACCTATGGAATGCGGGTTCTACTACCTTAGTGTTCTTGTCTCTCTGGGAGCATCATGGAGACCAGCATGTCCACTTTCTTCATCCCCTTCCACGTTCCTTGATTACCATGCCAGTAGGCTCCCAAGCAGGAGGCAAGTTATATATATCTCATGGACAAAATACAATACGACTACATCGATTTAGTCAGGTGTGAGTTAATGATGAATAAACAGAACAGACATGGGAAGGAACTCTCCTTGATCGTTTTGGGTTGCTTCCTCGCCGGTTCTCTCGCGGCCATCGTCGCAGGTGGCCAAATGGAGACGGGTTCGGTGGACTTGGCAATCAATACAAGCCAAACTCCTAACGATTTCCTCTACAATACTAACATCCTCTCAGATCTGCCTACCGTGACCCGCATGAGTCCGAAATTATTGATTGATGGTAGCGACACGGGACACATGGTTTGGATGGACTTGGAAGAAAATGAAAACTACACGTTGAAATACCGCATGACCGATTCCTCCATGGCGTCCTATGGTGGATGGGAAGATTGGTCAAGCACCGTGTATTCCTTGGAGAATGTCACCCAAGGAACCACTTTAAGCTTGATTACTCTGTGTTCCGCAAGCTTGGATAATGGCGGAGATATGTACGTGTTGTATGCAAATTTCACGGGTCCAAGCGGTCCTAATGACAACAGGGACGTGTCCATAAACGTGTGGAATGCATCACATGACGAGATCATTAATGTCATGGACGGATCGGCAAACTGGACAAGTTTCAATCCATTCGGTACCCTGTTCCTTCGGGGAGCTCATGGAAAGATATTGTTTGATTCCTCGAACAAGATGCATCTTGCATTCAATAACGGAACTCACTTGTTGTACCAGTATGATGGGGGGGCCATTGAAACCATTGATTCTGACGTGATCATGGGTGAATTCGATATGGCAATTTCTCCTTCAACTGGAAATCTTTCCATCGTGTATTCCATGGGTTCTACAACAACCGAAACTTCCAAGGAATTGTACGAGATAAATGGTTCGAGTGGAGATTGGTCTATGCCAGTTGCATTAACCTCTAATAGCATCGAGGATACCCGACCAAGTATCACCTTCAATCCAAGTGGTAACTTGTTGGTAACCTGGTCTGCATATGTAAATAACGCCACATACGGATATATCATTAAATACATGGATGCAACCGTTGGCTCGAGTTCTGAACGGGAGATATCGACAGATCTTGGCGGGTTGAATGTCAACCCAAGCTCACAACCCATTGTTTCCTTTAATCCCAAGGTGTTCTTCTTCCGCAACAGGTTGAATATCATCTATGCCGATACCACCAATTTCACGCAATATGGTTCGGATATTGATATGTGCTGGCAGCAATACCCCAGTCCTGGTAGCATGGGATCTAATGTACTCACGGTGATGGATAAAGAAGTGTCGGTGTATAATGATCTCTTCCACGCGTCAGCAGTATCGAGTGTGGATGACATATTCATCGCATGGTACGCCGTGAAGGATGGTAATTCGTCTGATTCAAGGATTCGAATGAGCAAGATAGATCTTGTTGCACCAACCATATCTGTCACGCATCCAACTGGAATCACCAATGGTGGTGATCCAATCTCCATGGCCTTGCCTAATGATGGCATCATCATCAATTTCACCATTGATGAAAATGAGGATATCGGAGGTGCCATCGCAGCATGGGAGGGTTCCTCCGTGACATCTGGAATATCCTATGATAGCATACTCGAAGTATATACCATAGACGTTCCTAACGGCCTCTTAAGCAAGGGAGAGCAGCAATTCACCATAAGTTGTGAGGATGAAGCAGGCAATTCTATCACCTTTACAGGCAATATCAAGTTCACTGGTTTCAACTTTGCAACAGTCTTAACCGTGGTCATTGCATTGGCGATTGGTGTTCCTGCTGCCTTGGTTGCATTTTACTTCTACAAGAACCGTGCGAAATTTGCCAAGAAGCGCTTGGAGCTCAAGCTTGGTGGAAAGAAGAAGGAACCACAAACTTGGGACGATGGAGAAACCTACGTGGAGGAAGACACTTCTTCAAGCGATCTCGATGAGGATACCAAGATCGACTTGAAAAAGGTAGACATGGACTAGCTTTTCCAAGCATTTCCACATTTTTTTTCTATTTTTACCGTTTTCCGCCAGAAAGCCACGTCCTTTAGTTTAGGCAGTGGTAGTTCAACTCCATGGCACCTTGCTTTCCCCTTTTTTTCAAGGATTTAATTTGCTCGAAAATGATATATACTTCTTAGGAGTTAAGCAAGCATGGTTCTTCCATTTGGTTGGATTTGATATCTCCATGTTGAAACGAATAAAGTCATACCTATTACCCGTAAAAACGTTCTTACTACTGGGAGCGGTAACAGGGATCTTGACTTCAATTCCGAGCATGCACAATCAGGGCGGTGCAATTTCTGGCGACATTGGTTCTGACACGATGGTTGGAAAGGGAAGGATCTTCACGCCCATAATTTCCTACTCACCTCATGAACCAATTGAAATCATCGGGAACTCTGAGCTAGATGCGTTTTGTTCGGGTAATGGAACGAGCGGGAATTCATCACATCCACACGTGATATCAGATTACATCATTAATTGTAACAATGCGAGTGAGGGGATTGTCCTGCAGGATATCACCCTTCACCTTCGCGTTGAGAATTGCCGGGTGTTAAATGCAAGTGGTAACTTGGATTTTTCCACTAACCTCTACGATGCAGGCATCAAGATCCTGAACTGCACGAACATCCACGTGCAAAATACCACGATTGATGCAAATTATTGTGGCATGGGTATCTACGATTCCACAAATGTGACCATCCTCGGTAATCTATTTCACGGAAACTCGTTCATGGGAATTATCATGAATGAATCCAAGGTCACCATGAAAAATAATTCCTTCGAAGGATGCGGAGTCTTCCTTAGCGCTGCTGTGGAGACTTGTGCTTCCCAAGATATCGATCAATCTAACACCATGAACGGGGACGCGTGCATATATTATCTATCTGGATTAAATGACGAGGATCTCGTGTTGGTTCCAGGAAGTCAACTAATCCTGGTAAATTCAACGAATATTCGTATCTCGGATCACGCCACGTCTAATGGAAGTGTTGGGATGCAGGTCTTGTATTGCAAGAATGTCACGATTTCGAACCACACCTCATCAAGTGATATCGTCTATGGAACGTTTGTAGCAAGATCTGAGGACGTGACGATCACGAATAGCTGTTTCTCAAATTCGTTTTATGCAAGTGTCTCCTACCAATCAAATGGAACCTGCATCACCAATGTCCAATATATCAACAATATATGGGACGGTGCAGTTCTTGTTGAATCAGCAAATGCCACGCTTGAAGATATCACGGCATGCAATAATTCAAAATACGGGATCAAGATTCGGGATTCTCCTGGTTGCGTGGTGGAAGGCGCAGAGGTGAGTGGTAGTCATATTGGTATTGGCGTGGATTTGGAATCCAACGGGACGACGGTTATGGAAAATCGGGTAAGTGCATCTGATATTGGCATCCACCTTTCCTATACTGGAGGACTAAATATCACGAGGAACACGTTAGAGATGAATGATGTTGGCATTCACGTGTACCAGATGCAAGATTCGATCATTTACCTTAATAATATCATTAATAGCTCGACAAACCAAGGAAAGGAATTTGTTTTCAATAACACCTGGTCAAATAATGGCTGGGGTAATTATTGGTCCGACTATTTGGATAAAAATCCTACCGCATCCAATGATGGGGATACTTGGAACATGAGTTACTTGCTGGATGGAGAGACGGGTAATGCTGATGAAAATCCCATCGTTGAACCAAATAGGATACCTGACGCCACGTTCACGTGCAACCTGACACAACCACGCGTTGGGATGAAGATTGCATTCATGCTAGAGAACCAAGACCTAGATCTACCAGCTATCATATCTTGGACTATTGACGGTGAACTCGTGTTTAATGATGAGCCATCTCTCATTCACGAATTTCACGAGCCGGGGATCCATACCATTGAGGTCTATATTCGTGATAAGCATGGTGAAGTTGATAGATCATTCGTTAGGGTGAATGTCCTTGGAAAAAACAGGAATGAAATTGGACTAGGATTCCATGCTTTCATCTTTATCGCACCAATTGTGGCTATATTCGGAGTAATCCTTTACGTGAGACACGATAAGAAAAGAACAAATTGGAGCTAATCTATCACTTCATTCACATATCCAATGGAA
>WJJB01000192.1 GCA_014729935.1 Candidatus Bathyarchaeota archaeon
AAGTAGGGGAGACAGGTTCTATCTTTCCCTGCCATACTTAATGATCGTTACGAGCACTTGCATCTTGGCGATTGGGAACGCGTTCGTGGAAAACGTGAAATACACCTTCATCATTGAAGGATTGGAAAGGGATGAGGCGTTTTACGGGATTCTCGCCTTCACTTGGGCCCTTTCAGAGGTACCATTGATGTTCTTATCTAGTGCCTTGGTGAAAAGGTATTCATGGCGGATGGTAATGGTCATGGGATTCACTTTTAACATCATCAAGATAGGCTCGTATCTTTTCATCCAACCATTGAATTCTTGGTTAATGATCCCGGTGCAATTTTTCAATTCATTTGCCTTGTTCTATCCCGCATATAGTTATGCCATCACCAACGAAATCGCGCCAAGGAGAAAGGCATTGGCTTTATCCATGAGACAAACACTAATTCAACTTGGAGGATTCACTGGAGGGTTGTTTGGGGCGTGGCTTTCCAGCAATCTTGCTACCAAAGCCGGAATTGTCGAGCCATTCCACGTGTTTTTCAAGCTATCTATTACCTTTTCGCTCGTGGGGCTATTCTCGTTCGGAATCATCCACCTTATTAACCATGAGTTGAACAAGAGGGATGAACGGGGAAAATAACAGAAAGAAATGGGAGACATGGCAGTCCTTGGCTAAACCAAGTCTGCGTTCGCAAATAAGGACAAAAAGATTGAAGCATGATCACGATAAATTGACTCCCAGCTGAAGGAAGAGCTCGGGGAGTTGCTGTGCAATCTCCCCAACCTTATCTAGCCCTGGAAGTGTACCAGATTTGCCAATGAGCAACAAGTAAAGCCTGGGTGCGTGATCCTTGTTTTCTATGAAAAGAAATTCGAATTGATCCAATTCCAAGCGCATCTTGTCCGTCTTGATGTCTCCCTTGATCTTCGTTTCAAAATTCTTGAATGTGAAGAAATACGGCGCGGTATACTGCACCAAGTCGTTGTATTGTTCATCTCGCAGGAAATTCGCCAGCATTAACACGTTTTCATCAAACAAGACAGCAACCTCCGCATTCAAGTTATCTGCCAGTTCCTTCATTGCTTTCTCTATCAGTTCACTTGGCGGGTAGATCTTTTGCATGATCGATGCGAATGATGAGGAGATCGACCAAATGTCATATACCGTCGTCACCTTGAATTCCATGTAATACCGCTCGTTATTTATCTCAGCTAATTGATCCGAGAGCATCTCGATGGTTTTTTCACCCGCGCTATCACTTTCCAAGAGAACCTTTTCTGCCTTGTGAAGAAAGATATACAGTAACGGTTGCAATTCCATCTCGGCATATTTATCAAGCAAGTCCTTGAAATAGGATAGGGTCTCGTTAAACCGACCTATGTCCTGGATGTCTATAACGTATATACAAACATCTGTTTCTTCGAAAAATTTGTCCGGTTGCTTGAGATATTTAATGAGATACTTTTTCTGGCCCCCGAGATCATGAGCGTGGATGGTATAATCAAGAAACGTGAACGTTTCCCTTTCTACACCTACCGTGGGTTTTAATTGGCTAATCTTCGCTATGGACTTCTTGAGCGCGAGAATGATGGAACTCTTCCCGCTATTGTCCAGCCCGGTGAATATGATTTTCTTGGCGTTTCCGTTGGAGTGTGACAACCGTGACCACCGTTTACATGTATTGCAAGCCTTTGTCTTTCCATTCCTTGACGCAACAACTTCCACCGTAACCAAGATCTGATTCACGCTCGAATCGATGCGGGGGATAAGATTTCAACATGCTGGCGGAATCCTGCCATGGAATACAAAATGCATGTCCCTTGCAGTGGACGACCCGTGCTGGTGCATCGGGAGAACTTCCCACGATCGTCGGGTTGCGCTGGAACGGAGATCTTTACCGTGACTTCGCGAGCATGGTTTATAAGGTTGATCGAACACGTGAGTTGGAAAGAAAATGTCCCCTTTGAAAGTACTCCTGAAGTGAGCTACCCCAGCATAAATGAATATCGGGGACTTCTCTAATAGGTTCAAACACGCCCAATAACCATAGTGCACGGTGTTTCACGCCCTAGAAAGGTAAATACTGGATTCCCGGGATGCGATCACGTTTCCATGGATTTACTCCACAAAATGTAATCTATAAGGAAATGCAGGGTTTCATCAACATTATAATTCGTCTTGGCGGATGTGACACTAATGTAATCGATTTCTAACTCTCGCATCTTGTTTTCTGCCAAGGAATAGACCGTATCGAGCATTTCCTGATCTTGAATGAGGTCAACCTTCGTGCCCACCAAGATCATGGGAATGGAGGGGCCATTGTATTGACGGATAAGGTTGACCCACTTTGTAACACCATCAAGGGTTTCAATGCTCGACATGTCGAAAAAGATGAAAGCGCCAGTGGCGTCACCAACGTATGCAGGATGCAAGACGTCGAATCTTTTTTGTCCGCCAAGATCCCAGATGATGAGATTTATTGATTTTTCCTGCCTGACGATGGTCCTGCTCGTGAAATCGCATCCGACCGTCATGCTCGTATCGTGCTTGAATTCATCGAAAAAATACCTGTACAACAAGGTTGTTTTTCCAACACCACCATGGCCGCCCAGCAAGATCTTCCACGTGAAATCAGCGTTATCATCTGGTGCGCTCATCGGTTCTTGGCTCGTGAAAGTTGATGGTTCAAGATATGAAAGGATTCGGCCACCTAATATTATTTTTTTATCATTCGTGAGAAAGAAAGCTCGATCAACTTCTGGGGCGAGAAGATTTCACTCTACGAAAATCCGGTTGTCACCCGTGCTTTAAATGCATTCTCGTGCCCGCTATCCCGGTGAACCCCGGTGGATGCATCGAGTTGCAATGATTAGGCTCCTTGATGAGCGAGGGATGCACCATCTCCCAGAAATGCTCTTCGAAAAGCCACGCGTGGTGGAAATCATGGATGGGATAGAGTGTGGATGTGGCGTGTGCCCGCCATTCGGAATCAAGACTATCAGGCGATTACTCTCGATGAAGACAAGGAATGATCGCCATGGTGGTTCAACCCTCGATGAGTTCCCGCAGCATGATGTCATTCACGACACTAGGCTTCTCTTGGTGCACGAAGTGCCCTGCATCGACCAAGTGAATGGAACATCGACGTTTGCATATATTTCGAAAGCGGAGGGTGAAGTTGGGCTGCAATGCAGTATCTCCGAAACCCCATATAACTGAAGTTGGAACGTGGATTGAAATCTCGGAGGACTGGTTCCCGGAAATCGCGGCTAGCACCTGTTGTCTAAAGGCACTTCGATAATAGTTGATAGCAGAGCGTATCGTTCCCTTTACCGAAAGACCTTTCCTGTAAATTTTAATTTCCTGCCGGGTAATTCCAGGAATCATGGAAGAGAGCATCTTGGCTAATAATACTGCGCCATTCTTGGAAAGCAGGAACTCGGGTAAAATGGGTATCTGAAAGAGATAGATGTAATATGAGGAGAGTAATTGGTGGACATTCTTGAATTGCTCTTGCATTAGCAATTGCACGGGGGGGCAGTTCAACACGCATAATTTCTCAATCATCGCGGGATGTTGCCTTGCAAATTCCCAGGACACCGCACCACCCCAATCATGACCAACAAGAATGCACTTTTCATGGCCGAAAGATTCCACAAGGTGCTTCACGTCACTTACGAGGGCATCCAAGTGGTACCTGGAAACGCCCTTGGGTTTCGACGTGAGATTGTATCCTCGTTGATCGATGGCTATCACGTGCAGGTGCTTGCAAAGGAAAGGAATCTGGTGGCGCCACCCGAACCAGAAATCTGGAAATCCGTGCAAGAGAATAGCAAGTTTCTCGTGTTTCCATCCTGCTTCTACGAAATGCGTCCGAACCCCAGGAATTTGAACGAACCCATGTCTCATGTTTCCAAGTGTGTCTTGCATGGATATCCACTCGCTAGCTAACCTTCAATCAAAGTCAAAGCTATTAATGCTATCGTTCAGAGTATAGGTTGATTTCATGGCAACAATACGGTCATTCGGTTTTGGGCGTCACTCCAATGAGAAGAAAATTCATGGCATGGATGCAAGCACCATGCATCAGGGTAGTATAAAATTTTCCAGGAAACCAAGCCAAGAGTTAGGTGTAGTCGTGCCATCTGCCACGGGTGACTCACGATACCTGATAGACGTGCTTCGGCATGAGGGATTGTATCATGACGTGTATAATGTTGAGCTATTTCGATCATTGAAATCTTATCCCACTTTAATCATCATCCTGGGCCCTGTAAAACTCGATCCACCCATCGTGAACCGGTTAAGAACCCACGCATTCTCCGGTGGGGGAGTGATGACCATTGGATTCGTGGAAGCACTTGAAGGGCTTTTAGGAACGATGATCAGGTACCCGCTCTTCCCGTTTCCCATTGGTGGTCAATTAAAAAACATGGTTGGCGAGGGATACTTGGTGCCACGGGTAACAGGGGAAGGGATTACCAAGGCGATTGATGCGAATTGGATGCCTTTGCACGGTTTCGGGTGTGTTCCGAGCATGGCAGATGGATGCACCATCCACGCATGGTATGAATCTGAGCACGAATGCAAGGATGAATTGACTGCTATAACCGTGAATCATTTAGGACGTGGTATCGCCTTGGGATTTCATGTAGACCTTGTTGGTACATTGCGACACATGCAGGAGGGGATCTACGTGGACAAGGATGGCATTCCACCCCCTGATGGCATGAGTCCAGTGGACGATGGCATCCTGAAAGCAGAGGATGGACTGGTCTTGGATTGGACCAAGGACAGGCGAGTGGTGTCGGAAACACACCAAGTACCTGCCTTCACGATCCCAGTGGCAGATGCATGGCGAAGACTCTTTCGGAGCAGCATTGAATTCATGGCGGATGAATGTAACGTTCGAATCCAAAGGATGGACTATTGGCCGAATGGAGCACCGTTCATTGCATTGCTTAGCCATGATACCGACGGTAACGATGAAAAACTGGCAAAGATCTTGCTTGATGGTATAAACC
>WJJB01000193.1 GCA_014729935.1 Candidatus Bathyarchaeota archaeon
CCGAGGAACAAGCCAACCGCCATGCCCGTCGATTTCAGGACAACCTCGGCGTCCAAGGAATTAAGCCAGTAACGTGAGTCTGCTCCCTTGCCATAGGTTGGCTTCAAGCGCTTTTTCTGAAGCGACCGATTCACCTTGCTTTCCATCAGGCGGCAGGCGTGCACCATGATGAATGATAGGGCGAGTGGGATGATATAGACAACCTGTACTTCTCCCACCTTCACGACGTATTGTGCATGGGCTATGATCAGACCTAATGCCAAGCCTGCCATGCCGAAATAAGCCAATGTGCGGCTGGCGGGGTTGCCGGTTGAAATATGCTTGCTCATGGTGAGATTCTCCAAGGTGATACCGCCTACCGGTGGCGGGATGGAAAGGTGGTGGACCCGGGGAGAGTCGAACTCCCGATTCCCCGCACGTCAAGCGGGTGTCATGTATGGCTAGCGGGCATCGCGCCCGGCAGGTAACCACTAGACCACGGGTCCGCAGTCGGTTTGAACAGGTGGAGAAGGCGTCAATCCCTTTTATGTTTTTCCCGCCGGCAGCAAGCGATTCGGGAAACAGGGGAGCTCCTGACACGCACAGCATGGTGCCATTGTATTGCCCGCTTTTCGACACCTTACATGGTAAACCATTGATGGTCCAAGACTTGTGTGTGTCTCGTTCCAATAAATTGCACGCATTCATGGAAAAGAAGACCAACCGATCAAGGAGAGCATCGGTGCCAAAAGAGAGTAGTGGTGATTCGATATCGAGCAATTCCAAGGTTCAATTGATTGGAATTGCAATTCCTTCCGATTGGTGAACCTTGCAAACGCCAAAGATGATCCACGCGTCCTTCCATGCAATCCTTTAACTAGATGAAACCGAACTCCTCCAGTTTCGCTCGAACGGCACGAACGCATTCCATTCCTTTCTCGAACCTGCTGTTGCCGGAAAAGTGTGGCTCGATGGAAAAGATGCCATTATACCCCGAATCCTGCATCCATGATAAAACCTTATTCCATGGTACGTTACCAGAACCAAACACAGCTGGTGTATCTGGCAAGATTTTCAAGATCTTCCCAGGCTTTGCTTTCAAGTCTTTGAGGTGGACGGAAATAATCGCCTTGTTGAGGGCGTGGTAATCGGATTCATCAAAGGTTCCCTCGGAAACAATGAAGTTGGCAAGATCCAAGTTAATTCCCAGTGCTGCTGAATTCACTTTAGAAAGGAGTTTCTGGTACGTTTCGGTTGAACGCACCAAGGTATCTCCCTCGCATTCAATGGCAGTAGCCAAGCCGGCTGCCTCCAGCCTCTTTCCAAATTCACGGTACCGGGAGATGAGCTGGTTCCAATAATCCTCTTCATTCCTGCAAAAAATGGTCATGTAACTATAAGAAACCAGCGTCTTGGTCCCTAGCTCCTTGGCAATATCGATGGCATCATCTATCCTAGAGAAATTGAAATCCCCGCTGCCATGCATGTTGCCGTTACCCAGGGCCCCGTAAAACTTGGATATAACCCGTCCCGCGATCTTGGCTATCAATGGCCCATTCGCAGGGATGGTCTTGAATAGTTGTGTCTGAAGAGAGGCAACAGCCATGTTCCTTGCATCCAAGGTATCTTTCAGGTCGCCTAAAGCACCTTCATCCAAGTCAATGAGAGACATGCCATTATACGACGCCAGTTCCACGTGCCTGATGCCTTCCATAGCGCACGCATCAAGCACTTCCTCGAAACCGTGTTTCCTGGTGGTGAGATCGGTCGGAATGATAGCGAGTTTCACCATGTGAACCGGTTAGTGTTACGTCCCAGGTAAATATGAATCCTCCCATTTCATTTTCGCTGGCGCAGGCCCGCACTCCCATGATCCTCAGGCAGATCCTGCTTATTCTTGAGGCACGCGAGTGCATTTCGCAAGTCTGGTAGGTCCCAAGTGCATTCTCGTGCAAATGAATCTCCCAGGGAGCTTCGAATTCCCGGTTGTATCGTGTTTGAAACCGTTGAGATGAATAAGTCAACGATTTCCAAAAGTCGTACTGCCGCACGTGGATTTCTTGGATCAGATGGATGGCGCGCGGCATATGCAAGAAACCATCGCAAGCGATGTGGTAGATCCGGGCACCCATGACCTTTCTCGCAGGGAAATGAGCCGTCAAGGCAATCACTTGGGAACCTATTCGGCTTGAATCCCTCGATCCAACAGTGGATGCAATATTCTGGAACCGTGCCATATCCAGGTGATGGTTGGCTGCATGTAAATTCCCTGCAAGTCCTTGGCTTGATATCATGAATGCTGCAATAATGCAGACCATGGTGAATATCAAATTGGAAGAATGGGCAAGAAACGAACGTTTCCGTGGTCATTTTGAAAGGCCACGCTGTTGAAGCTGGTTCCATGTCCTCCGCCCGGGGCAGGTACATTCTCGGAATCAATCCACCGATGTTCTTGCTCACGTATTGCACGATCAGGATACCGTCGCGCTCCTCATTCACCCGCTCCACGATTGCCGTCCACTCTACCTGGCGAACATGGGAGAAGAAAGAGAAGTGCTTGCAGCACTTGCCGCATTGAATGCATTGGCTGGTCATTTTCCCTCGAATTCCAATCTCGGTTCATTATTTGCATTCCACGTGGAAAATCCAACGTTCATTATCATTGCAAAGAGATCTCGTCGATGGGATCACCTAAATTATCATAAAATCCAAGATTCTCGATCCTGTATGGGTTGCATCCGATTATGTTAATCTTGTACCTCTTGAATAACTCGATATCTTGTTCAGAGGGCTTGCAATTGCCCGACGGGTGTGAATGGAAGGAACCTTCCAATGATGGATCGAACGGGAGGCGTGACGGAACGATGTATGCCAGCGTCTTTCCCCCGGCAGCACCTTGTGGTAGGATGGCTTCGGAAATGGAACCGTTCCTATCTCTCCGAAGCAGGAAGATTACCTCATCGGGATGTGCATCACGGGCGGACGCAAGCAAGCCTTCCACCATGCGCTTGTCGATACTCAATGTGATGTTGGTATCATCGTCCATCTCCTCATGTAGCGCCGAGAGCAAGGCGTTTCTCAACTTCTCCAATGTTTCCGACCAGGAGGGGGCATCTTCCATCTCCCATAATGTGAGCTCTGGTAAAATATCGATAACGGGCGGAAGTGCTTTCCTTGCCTTCCTTGGCTTGATCTTTAGAAGAGGCGGTGATTGGTTGAAGTTGAAATGCACTTCCACGTTCTTGGCGATTTGCATGAACCCCTCTGTCCTCGATCCATTCTTCCACGTGACACCGTCAAGCGAATCCACTGCCTTAAACTCCCGCTCAGGGTCCATTCTAATTTCCTCCCTTTATTCCATGGATCGCGTGGATTTGAACTACCACTGCCTAAACAGTAACGGGGGAATTTGATGTGCTCGATGCGAAGGATTGAAATGGAACCGGAGATTTCCCCACCTGATGTCAGTC
>WJJB01000194.1 GCA_014729935.1 Candidatus Bathyarchaeota archaeon
CGACCCGCACGCCTTGGCGAACCCCGATGTTCTAAACGACCCGGTCTTGTACCAGCGCGGGTTTCAATACGGGTTCAACAACACCAAGGCTTACGTGCTCCATCGAGACGATTACACGTGCCAGCACTGCAAGGGGCGGTCTGGCGATTCCAAGTTGCACTGCCACCACGTCGCCTGGAAGTCAAACGGCGGTTCCGATCGCCCCGATAACTTGCTGGTGCTGTGCGAGACGTGCCATCTCGGCGTGCACGACGGTTCCATCGAGTTGAATGCTCGCGGGAAACGGAAGGGTTCGTTGCACCACGCCACCCACCAGAACGTCATCAACAAGCGGTTGCTCGAACGGTATCCCGACGCGTCCGAGACGTTCGGCTACATCACCAAGACGCACCGGGAGCACCTCGGGCTGCCGAAGACGCATTACAACGATGCCATCGTCATCTCATCGCGCGGTAAACCGGTCTCGTTCAAGAACGGTACCGTGTTACTCAAGAAATGCGTTGCCAAGGGCGATTACCAGAGAACGAAGGGCGTTCGTTCCCAGATGACCATCCCGAAGGGCAAGATACACGGCTTCAAGAAATTCGACAAGGTGCGCTATCGCGGCACGACGTGTTTCGTGAAGGGGCGGCGATCCACCGGCTACTTCACGCTGATGGATATCGACGGCACGAAATTACCGTTCAAACCAATTCCGAAAGCAAACTTGTTACAAAGGCTGGAGGCGAGAAATAAATGGTTGACAAAAACAATAACAGTATAAAAAGCCCCCGATTCCTCCACGCCCTAAACTAAAGGACGTGGTTTCCTCGGGGGTTTACGGATGAAGATATATATGTGATTTCGACCTACATTTGATTAGGAAATGGTTCTAGATATCCACCCATGCAGGTGATTTCATGTCCAAGGAATTGCAAAAACTCTTGAAGAAAGCACAATCGAAGGATGATGACGAGCGCTATTATGCTGTCGTCGAGATAGCCGATCTCGCCGAGCGTGAGGCGATCCAACCGTTGATGGCCATGGTGAACGATCCGAGCGATGACGTGAAGCTCGTGGTTGCAAGCACCCTTGGTTTCCTCGGTGAACGTCATGAAGACTCGGCTGCAGTTCCCGCGTTGATCCAGATGTTCAAAAATGCAGGAGGCAACACGGATCTCAAGTACCGGATAATCGAATCCCTCGGAATGATTGGTGATCCCGAAGTTGGCAGGTTACTTTCGGAGTCCATCGAGGAGGAATCCAATCCATATATCTTGAAGGAGCTCATTAACGCCATTGGAAAGGTGAAATTCAAGCCAGCTGCATCCAAGATCATGGGATATCTTGATCATGATGAAGAAATAGTTCGTTTAGCAGCTGCGAAGGCACTTGGTAATATTGGTGACGTGGATGTCGTGGATGCGTTGTTCAAGGCTGCTGATGACGTATCGAGCGAGGTCGCGGGCAATGCAATCATTTCTATCGGAAAGATTGGAGACAAGTCAGCCGTAGAAAGGCTTTTCGAGTTGCTTGACAAGGAACCGAGGCTACCTGCACGGCTTGAAGCCGCGGTTCGTGATGCCATCAACATGATCAAGTGAATACAAATAACGTGATACATGTCATGAATGATTCAAAGGACGTGAAGTCCAAGGATGATGATTCCGATCTCATCACCATCGTGTCATCGGTTGAAAAGGAGATTCCAGAAAAGGAACCACCGGTATCGCTCATTCTCTATGATTACATTCCCGAAACCAAGTCATCAGTGACTGCTGAAAAGGATGATCACGTTTCAAGGAAATCAACGAAGGATGGCAATTGAAGGCATCATCTATTCCCCCGTTTGAACCACTCTAGCTTTACAATTCACTTTCGGTATTTCAAGGTCAGATACTCCCCTTCTAACGATTAGTGGCGTTCCACGGCCGAAAGCATATATATAGAACATGGAGAACTTACAATGGGAACCAAAATAAGGTGCGATGGCCATGGAAAAAACCATTATCCTTGCACACGATGTTGGCACGAGCGGCAATAAGACAGGCCTCATCAAGATCGAAGACAAAATCGAGATGATAGGCAGCAAGACCATTGAATACGGCATTTTGCATCCCGAGAATATCCCTCACGGTGTCGAGCAAAAGGCAGGTGATTGGTGGAATGCGATTTGTGAAGGAAGCAAGCAGGTGTTGAAGCAAGCATCAATCCAGCCAACGCAGGTCGATGCAATCACGTTCTCTTGCCAAACTCAAGGAGCGGTATTTGTCGATGAATATAACGCGCCGCTTGATAACCCGTATATTTGGATGGACGCGCGTGCGGTCAAGGAGCTCGAGGACGGTCTCGGCCATGGTCCCTTCAAGATTCAAGGCATGAATCTTAGAAAATTGATACAGTTCTTGAGGATCACTGGTGGGGCCCCCGGAACCGCAAAAGATCCCCTATGGAAATACTGGTGGTTCAAGCGGCATAAGCCAGATCGATTCAAGAAATTGCACAAGATGCTTGATGTCAAGGACTACTTGATTGCCAAGTGCACTGGTAATTTCTACACGACATTGGATTACGCCCAGCTGGTTTGGTTATTTGATACCAGGCCTGGTAAGCTTGAATGGCATTCAGGTTTATGTGACCGGTATGACATTCCAGTGGAACATCTTCCAATCGTGAAACGGGCGACTGAAACTGCAGGTCCTTTACTGGAAAACGCCGCAAGGGACATGGGTTTGGTGGAAGGAATACCAGTGAACATGGGTGGAGCCGATGCGTCCTGCATTCCAGTTGGATCAGGATCTACTGCGGAACACGACACGCACGTGTACACGGGAACATCTGGATGGGTGATTTCAAACGTGAGGGATAGAATGGTGAACCTCAAGTATTTCGAGGTATCCTTGCTTGGGGCAATCCCAGGATTCTACAATTTCATAGCGGAACAGGAAACTTCAGGTGCTTGTCTTGCCTGGGCAAAGGATCACTTGGCAGATTTGGAAGTTGAACGTGCACAAGAAGAGGGTGTTTCTGTTTACGATTTCCTGAATGAAATGGTTGGTCAAATGCCTCCAGGCTCCAATGGACTCATTTTCACACCGTGGATGCATGGAAATAGGGCACCACGGGAGGATCCACATGTCCGTGGAGCCTTTTTCAACATCAGCCTCCAAACCCACCGCCGTGAGATGTTCAGGGCAATACTTGAAGGCGATGCTTTGCATAAACGCTGGATGCTCGAGGGATTCCACGAAAAAAAGATCCCACTCCCTGATCTCTTCACTTACATTGGCGGGGGGGCAAAATCGGATGAATGGTGCCAGATCATGGCAGATGTCTTGAAAAAGCGCATCCAACCAGTCAGGTACGCTCAAGATGGGGGGGCAATAGGTGCGGCCCTCATTGCAGCAGTGGGCTTGGGAATCACCAACTGGGAAAATGGAAAAATGCTCATACCCATGGGGAGGATTTTCGAACCGCGGAAGGAACATGAAAAAACCTATGACAAGCTATTTGTTGCCTTCAAGCAAATATACGAGAATAACAAATCCTTGTATAAATTCTTGAATCCTTGACCTGGAATGCACCCGTCGACCAAATGAAAGGATTCGATTGCAAATGGGAGATACTCATGCCATCCTCGCGCACGACGTGGGGACATCAGGAACCAAATCCATCCTCATGGAAATCGCCGACACCATCAACATCAAGGCAACACATCTCACCGAATATGATGTGATCTATCCACCAGGTATCCCGCACGCTGCAGAGCAAGATCCCAAGGACTGGTGGAACGCGATATGCTCGGGAACCAAGCAGGTACTCCAAAGAACGCGTATGCGCCCGGAAGCCATTGATGCCATCTCCTTCTCCACGCAAGCACAATGTGCCTTATTTGTCGACGAGGCGGGGAACCCCCTTGATAACCCGTATATATGGATAGATGGTAGAGCAATGGAGGAATTCGAGAAGGGATGTAGATCTGGGCTCCTGAAAATCGAAGGATATAACCTCTTCAAGGTTATAAAGTTCCTCCGAATCACCAACGGGGGACCTGGCTCTGCCAAGGATCCTCTCTGGAAATACGCCTGGTTCAAGAAACACAAGCCAGGGCTCTATTCCAAATTGCATAAGATGCTCGATGTGAAAGACTATCTTACCTTCAAGTGCACTGGGGATTTTGCATGTTCCATGGATTCTGCCAATGCAACTTGGGTGTTTGACACCCGGAAGAACAAGTTGCAATGGCACGAGGGACTGTGCAAGAGGTATGGAATAGACATGGGACACCTGCCAGAAGTCCGTTACTCGACGGATCTCGCCGGCGAATTACACCAAGATGCTGCAAGGGAGATGGGATTGGTGGAAGGAATTCCAGTGATCATGGGTGGCATTGACGCGTCCTGCATTCCTATTGGATCAGGATCAACAGCGGAGAACGATACACACGTGTATGCTGGAACCAGCGGATGGCTTTCCACCACCACGAGTAAGCGATTGCTCAATATTGGCATGTTTGAAGCATCGGTCATTGGCGCAATCCCAAACTATTACAATTTCATCGGATTGCACGAAACATCTGCTGGATGTCTCGCCTGGGCCAAGGATCACTTGGCAGACTTGGAAGTCAAGCAAGCAGAACAGGATGGAACGTCTGTTTTCGCTCTATTGGACGAGAAAGTAAGTGAAATGCCGCCCGGATCTAACAAGGTTATCTTCACGCCTTGGTTATATGGAAACCGCTCTCCAAAAGAGGACACGCATGTCCGTGGTGCTTTCTTTAACCTTGGACTTCAAACCCGTCGCCGGGAGATGTTCAGGGCAATACTGGAGGGTGTTGCCTTCCATGCAAGGTGGTTAATGGAGGGATTCGGGAAACTGGATCTTCCTGAAACGTTTAGTTACATTGGCGGTGGGGCGAAATCTGACATATGGTGCCAGATCATGGCAGATGTCCTTCAGAAGAAGATTCAAGCCGTTCAGTATGCCCAGGATGGGGGAGCCATCGGTGCAGCAGTGATCGCGATGGTTGGTATCAATGCCATCACCTTCAAGGAAGCCAAGAACCTGATACCAGTTTCCGGCTTGTATGAACCAAATCCACGTAATAAGGAAATTTATGACAAGCTATTTGTTGCCTTCAAGAAATTCCACGAGAATAACAGGTCCATGTACCGGTTTCTCAATTCCTGAACATTGTGTGCATTGCCCGAGTGGTCCTGGAAGATTAAGGATGTATCTTGGATGGTTTTATGGATTCAGGATCCTGAACGTATCCCTGTTGTTATCATGAAACTGCTTCATTGCTTCGAACTTCTTGGTGTATAATTCATGCATCGCCTTGCGAGGTTGTAATGGAGGACCAGTTTTAATCAAGTGATTGGCATCGCTAAATTCCGCGATTCCCAACGCTACCCCGGCAATCATAGCTGCCCCAATGGTTCCCCCATCTTGGGGATTGGCGACCGGCACGATTTCCTTTCCCAGTACATCGGCATGAATTCGAGCCCATATTCTTGATTTTGCCCCACCACCGATATATCGCAGGATTGGCGGCACTTCCATAACATGGGTGAATCCTTCCAAGATCCACCGTTGATGCAGGGAAACACCTTCCAGAATTGCCCTGAACATATCTTGACGGCGGGTTTGAAGATTGAGATTGAAGAATGCCCCGCGAACATGCTGATCCTCCCGCGGGGACCGGTTTCCAAGCAACCATGGCATGAATAACACGCCATTTTCCTTCACGCCAGTGCGTGAAATGATATCATCAAGAAACTCGTATTCGGAGCAACCTTGCTTTCTAGCTCGTGCCACTTCCAAGGTCGCAAGATGATCTCTCGCCCACGCCAAGGATGCGCCGGCAGTTTCCAGCTCGCCGATGAATTGATACATTCCCGGGATTGCGCCGCAAATAGATGCTTCAAAATACTTCAAATTGATCTTCCGTTTCTCAAGGAATGCCATGGTCCATCCGGATGTTCCGTTGTACACGTGTACATCACCAGGACTGGTTGCGCCACTACCAACGGCAATGCAGGATGAATCATTTCCCCCCATGATTACGGGAATACTGGCATCAAGGCCCAATTCTTTAGCTGGTCTTGAAAGTAATATACCGGCTTTATCGGTGGAATCACGTATTTCTGGCAAGTGTGACATATCCACGCCGCACATCTTGCATAGCGGTTTGCTCCACTTGAATTTCCCGGGTCTCGTATCGAATAACCATGTCAAATTGGCTGAATCAGGTGCCGTGCAATAATTACCAGTTGTGCGATAAAGCATGTAATCCCGGGCATCCAAGAACTTGTGCACTCTAGAAAATTTTTCAGGTTCACGTTCCTTGAACCAGATATACTTCCAAAGGGGATCCTTGGGACTACCAGGCCCCGCACCGGTGATCCGGAGAAATCTTATGGCCTTGAACAGGTTATACCCGCCATAAGTAAACAAGCCACTCTTGAAATGACGGTTTATTTGATCCACGGCTCGCCCATCCAACCACGTGAACGCATTTGCTAATGCCTTTCCCTCCCCGTCCACGAACACGGCTCCATTTGCTTGAACACAAAAAACCAATGCATCAATACTTTCGCCATGCACAACCTTTCTCGTTCCCTTGCATGTCGCGTTCCACCAACTCTCCACGTCTTGTTCAGCACTATGAGGAACCTTTGGATCGTGAATGAGCTTGTGGGAACTAATATATGAACGAATGATTCGAACGGAATCATCAATTTCAACTAGCGCGGACTTCGTGCCACTCGTCCCGATATCATGTGCCACGATCAAGGTACGAGTCATGCATGCTCCTCCAATTGTACACGGAAAACAAGGTATTGATGATCTTTATCATTGAATGCTATCATTTGCCGCACTTATTCATCTTTCTTGATTTAGATATATCTATCTTCCGAAAGAAGACCCATGATATCGCCTTAGATGGTGTACATCAAAAAAGATTGACCTCAATAAAGCCCCTGCATCAAAGGTAGGAGGAACACGCTAGAATCAAGATATTCCTTGAACAAACTCGCCCTAAACTAAAGGACGTGGCTTTCTGGCGGAAAAACAGGTAATAAAAGATCGAGAAAAAAGAATGGTGAAAAGGGAGCCTTTTCAATCTTCACGTTCAATTTGAACGTATTCAACTTCGTGGGTCTTCTTCCAATATATCTTTATTACTTCCTCCGAGAAAATACGTGGAGATGCTATCAAGAAAATCCATCCCCAATCTTTTAGATCCAACCCTGTAATCTTGAACACGTTTGACATGAATGGCACGTATATCACCACGAGATTCAACATGAAAGTGACCAGGATTGCTCCCATCAGGAACCAATTATCAGACAATTTCTTCCTGAACACCGAAATGGTCTCACTGCGGCAGTTGAACGCGTTCATCATTTCAGATACAACCAAGCTACTGAAAGCAAGGGTCCTGGCATGGGGCAAAACCTCGTCCTCCATGATATCTATGATTTCTCCATCGGGGATACCAAGTCCGTGAAGGAAGGAATCAATTTCCCAATAGTTCCCTGTATAACCACCACCATAGCTGATTTCCACGTTCATTTGCAATCCCAAGTAGAAGGTGAAGACGCAGGAGAAGCTAATGAATATCCCTGATGAGATGTAACTATACCAGTTCCGTTTCGTGATGATGGGTTCGTCCGAGGGCCGTGGCGGTTTGATCATGATATCATCATCGGGTTTTTCGAAACCCATTGCAAGAGCTGGCAAGCCATCGGTCAACAGGTTCACCCAAAGAAGATGAATGGCAAGGAGCGGAGTTGGAAGGAAGAGAATGGCCGCAAGGAAAATCACGAGGATCTCACCCAAATTACACGAAATCAAGAAGTTGATGAACCGTTTCATGTTGTCGTATATGGCACGCCCTTCCTCGACAGCCGAAACGATGGATGCGAAATTATCATCTGTTAGAATGATATCTGCCGCTCCTTTTGAAACATCTGTCCCGGTGATGCCCATGGCTACACCAGCATCAGCCTTCTTGAGGGCAGGAGCATCATTCACGCCATCACCTGTCATGGAGACAATATTTCCTTCGTCTTGGAGTACAGACACGATGCGCATCTTGTGTTCTGGAGCAACACGCGCGAATACATCACATTGACGTAACTCGTCATCGGCCATTGCATCGATTTCCTTCCCTTGAATGATATGCTTTTTTCCATCATCTAATTCCTTGGGAAGCATGTTCAACTCCAACGCGATTGCCTTGGCTGTTGCCGCGTGATCACCAGTGATCATGATAGTGCGTACGCCTGCCTGCTTGCATTTTTCAATCGACCCACTAACCTCTGGACGGGGTGGATCGATCATGCCTGCAAGCCCAACCATGATGAGATCCGATTCTACATTCTCTGGCTCGAGATCCATGTCATCATCCTTCTTCCAAACCTTGTAGGCGGTTGCAAGCACTCGTAGGGCATCACTCGACATGGCCAGTTGCGCTTCGGTGAGTTTTTCAACATCTTCATCGGTGATGGGGCGGACTTCGCCATTTATAAGGATTTTCGTGCAATCCTTTAGCACCACTTCCAAGGCACCTTTCATGGAAACAATGAAAGACTCGTCATGAAGGTCCATGTCCACCGTGCTCATTTTCTTCCTCTCCGAGGAGAAGAAAACTTCAGATACGCGACGGTATTGTTGTTGCTGATTTTCCCTGGTGATTCCAAGCTTGCCTCCTAATGTGAGGAATGCTGCTTCCGTGGGATCACCGGTGATAACCCATAATCCCGAATCATCGTCCTTTCGCAAGTTAGCGTTGTTGCACAGGACGCCTATTTTCGCAAGGAGATTTAATCCCTCGTGGATTTCCGTATTGATCTTGTCACCGTCAGAGTAAAATTCACCGTTGGGTTCGTAACCCGTTCCTGTTACTTCAATAAAATCATTCGAAATGAAAAGCTTCTGTATGGTCATTTCGTTTTTCGTGAGTGTTCCTGTTTTATCCGAGCAAATAACAGTGGTGCATCCAAGAGTCTCTACGGAAGGTAATTTACGCACGATGGCGTTTTTCTTCGCCATTCGTTGCACGCCAAGAGCCAAGCTTGTCGTGACGATGGCGGGAAGACCTTCAGGTATTGCAGCAACTGCAAGGGAGATGGCGACCATGATTGAAAGTAAAATCGGCTCTCCACGAATGATATACACTATAAAGGATGCCGCGCAAATACCAAGGATCATCAACCCAAGTTTCTTTCCAAAGGAATCAATTTTCTTGGAAAGGGGGGTCATTTCCTCCTCCGTTTCCGAGATGATGGTAGCAATCTTGCCAATCTCGGTTTGCATTCCAGTGGAGGTTACTATTGCCTTCCCGCGCCCGTACGTGATGATTGTCGATGAGAAAACCAAGTTTTTCATGTCACCAACCGTGACGTCTTCGTCGATGACCTCAACTTCCTTTTTTACTGCAAGTGATTCGCCTGTAAGGCTTGCTTCATCCGCCTTCAATTCCATCGATTCGTATACCCTTGCATCGGCGGGAGTTTGATCACCCGTTTCAAGCAAGATGATATCGCCAGGCACTAATTCAGCAGCAGGTATCTCCTGCACGTCCCCATCCCTAACGACGGTGGCTTTCTGCGCGCTCATCTTCTTGAGCGCTTCAATTGCTTTATCCGCTTTTTCCTCCTGGTAATACCCGAGGATTGCATTAATGATCAAGATGACGGCAATGACAATGGTATCAGTGGGAGGTTCATCCTCTACCACTGCTGCAATCGCGGAGAAGATAGCGGAGGCAATAAGGATCCAAATTAGGAAATCATTGAATTGCTCCAAGAACTTCTTCCATTTCGGGACGGGGGGTTTGCCCTCCAGCTGGTTGAGTCCGTGGATTTCCAGCCTTCGTGCTGCCTCAGAGGACGACAAACCCTCCTTGGTTGTCTCGAGGATTTCGAGCGTCTCATCGACGCTTTTCCTGTAAAATTTTTCAGCTTGTACATCTACTTTACTCATGATTATCCCGTAATTGGTTAATAGCTTAACAAGAACCCATGCATCTAGCGGGTTTCAACCCGGTAAAACACCAATTGATGGCTAAAGTTAATGTTTGAAGTATGTTGTAAAAAGAAGCGGTATATTAAAAGGGAAAGTCAATCATTTTTATGTTTTCACCCAGTATCAGGTTCACGCGCGTTATTCTGCGGGAGACGTCACATCCTCTTCAAAATCGTCATCGAGGGTCAGGAACACGACATTATCTCCACGTAAAATGATGGTTTCTAGATTGTTTTCCTCCATCACGTGTTCTCCCTTGTCATGGTCGTAACGCTGCACGTATTCTATTGAATCATCAAGGAATAAATTTAGATGATCATCGAAGCTCCTAAGTAGTGCCTTGAGATGGCGTCGTCCCTTAAGCTTTATATAGATACGCTTGTTGATCGCCTTCGTGATGTTATCCGTGGGCCTTTTATCGCGCTCATGCGTGTCTGTCATGTCGTTCACTACACCAGGCGGTCGTGATCCTGTGTATTATGTTATGAAGCTTTTCATTAAAAACCATCTGATTAAAGGATGCAAGAGCATGGTTTCCCCAAGACATGGACAGGCATCCAAAAAAATGAAGAAATGATTTCAGCATGCAATCACTGAAGCGGGTTATTTTCGATTGTAATTGTGGATAGGACCTCAAATGCAAATACGCACGAGATGAATAATAACATCGCTCCAATAGCCACGATCACGAGGAATGACATGGTGAATGCCCTGCGGGCATTCCTTGGATTTGAATGTTGCTTCATGGCAAAAGCATCAATACTCTTCATCCCTATTAAATGAAACGGGACAGAAATGCCGCCAAGAACCAAGAAATATATCATGTAACCATTGAGTAAATTCCTCAAGTAAATGCCTATGGAGATATTATTCCCTGCATCTACTTGCGCCCGTAATAATGCTGCGAGTAGAGTTGGTAACACGTAAAATAGATTTAAGACGAAGCCTATTCCTTGAACCACGAAACGTGGAACGAATTGCTTGTAAATAACCCCTTGGGCTTCTCGAAATGATACGCTTTCTCCATCCCACCGGTTGAGATATAGCCTAAACTGTAAGGCATGAAACACGAATACCAAGGCGTTCAACCCGAGCAACACGACGGGTAATATTGTTACCGTGAGGATTCTTGCCAAGGGTGTTAACGCATATATGGTTTCTTTTAATCCTGCATTTAAATGGATATAGTGCACTTGAAAGGTAATGTAGTTCACGAGTTTAAGAAAGATGGGAACTATGGAAGCACATTGAATGCAAGCAAGCAAAGCGTTTACCTGCAACATGTGTTTCCGTGACTGGAAATCATATGATTCCAGCTTGGTTTCGCTGAATGCGAACACTGATGTTATGGTTCCACCGCCAGTGGTATCATCATTACCAATATTTTTCTTGTCTTTATTGGTAGAACTTGATCTGGCGTTACCAAGATCCACGTGATCTTCACGAAAGATGGAATAAATAGCATGAAGCGCACAAGCTACCAAACTACACACCACGACTAACAAAGGTATGAGGAGTGCGTGATTCTTACCGATGGCAAACGGGCTCTGGTATGCTACATGACATGGAGATTCAATGAAGTCCAAGATGCCATTTTGGATGCATTGATTAAACCCATCCGAGATGATATCCAGCTGCCCTTCGCCGTTAATAAGAATGGTGTTAGATGCCTCCGTAGAGATGGTGTAATCGTGTCCTTCATATCCCCAGTGTGGATATCCCGGATTGGTCAGGAACTTCTTCCCGAGGGCATAAATCTCGATGGAGTTTTCATCGAGATGAACATGACTTTGAGGATAGTGCTTATTCGAGATTACCAAGAAAGTATCATTCCTGGACCAACCAGATCGCATCACCATATAACCCGTGTCGAAATAAGCAAAACCAGGATTTTCACCGAGTTCCGGTTCTAATGGGGCAATTTCACCTGAATATGCCAAGATCCTGCAAGCATCAGCTCCAATAGTGGTGTCACCCTCGTAACAATATTCCATGTACCATTGCAAGTTGCTGGCGAGTGCAGGATTTGAAATATTGGTTGGCGCGACGCACATGCTCGCCACGTGAGCTAGATGAGATTTCACGGCACAATCTTCAAATACAGGGGTCCATCCGAGTGGCGTGACGGAGCTCGCGGTGTAATTGAGGTATGAAAGGAACCTTTCATTCGTGAAATAATCGTACCCCCCGATATTACGTAATGCAAGGAAAAACTTCACCGCTTGCTCGTAGGTATACCTGCCATATATGGCACCCTCGTAACATGCCCCATTCGGCCTGATACGGTTTTCCAAGTAAAAATCATTAGCATCTTGGGTTAGTTCCACCCATGATGCATTTTTCAAGACGATTCCCCCGATCCCAAGCGCGGTGCTTGCCACGACAATATGATTGTTAGTCGGCTGGCTACCAGAAGCAATGACGTCTGCCAAGATCTTGATCTTGTTGGTAAAAATCCCCTCGATGATGGACCTGTTGGTGACACTAATATTATTGTATATCATGTCGTAGGCAAGCAGGAATGGATAGAGATATGTCGATTGTTCGATGAATTGGGTGTCTTCCCATGGTTGTGCCTTGATGGTCTCGTAATTATTTTCCAGATCCAACATTGCCATCACCACGTCCGAAAGCATTGCATCATCTTGATCCACGCGAGACCTGAATGCAAGGGATAGAACGTCTGATTTTCCCTTTACCTTGTTATACCATGCTTGCCAAGGTCCCGTGATGGTTCCATTACATTTGCCTCGGATCGTGCTCAATTCACCATCATTGAAAAGAGCATATGGATGTGAGAGGGATTCTAGTATGGATTGAGGTGTTGGCGTGGAACTGGAAAAAATGGAGGGCGTCCCTTGGCCTTTTCCGGCAGGCATTGTTGCATTAAGGGTTGCATTGAAGAACCCCGAGGCGTGGGAACCCTCGTGGATCTTTGTTCCATTGATGGCAATTGAATCAGCATCATGGAATAATAACCATTTCAATCCTGTTGCATTCTCCCTCATGACGCACATCTTGCAATCAGCAGTGATACCGGACGACTTTATGGTTGCAGGACTGGCCATCTCGTGTCGGGGGATGAGAATCCTGTCACTACCATTTACGAGAAGCTCAATTCCCCCATTCACAAGGTTTTGATTCAGGGATGGATGGGAGATGGAGCTATTCTGGAAGGTGACCAGCGTCACCAACCGCCTTGAATGGCGATCAATTGGTTTTACCTTGATATATTCCTCGATGGTGTTACTTGGGTTCCCTGGATACGTCTTGAAAACACCACCCTCGTGTTTGCTTATTGTAACGCCAGGGCCGATGAACTGCATTAGCATTTCAACACCATCCTGATTGAACCAAGCTTTTCCAATGCTTGCATTCACGGTGAGGTTCCCATACGAATGGAAAACGAGTTCAACTTGATTGCCACCCTTGAATTCATCGACAATGATGAAATAACCGGTATCCTTCGCTGTGGCAGGACGGATGTATGTGATGGTCCTGTTAAATCCATCGTTGTCCGGGAATAATTCCCGAACGGTAAATACAGAGATCATCCCGGTTATCGCTGCCAACGTGCTAAATAAAATCGTGATTGCTATCATTTTTCTCCTTGACGCGCTTTTCGCCATATTCATGCCATCCATTACTCGGTTTTACTATTGGTAACAATCCGTAGTTGAAGCATATATAGTACCGGGAATATCCTTGCTCTTGGAGAATGCGCGATGGAATTATCACGCGCAAGTGGAAAAATGTCAAGCTGTTGAATGTTTTTAAGCAAATAGCCTTTTATTTATGTACGTGCTTCCATGTTGGGGCATGCCTCATGTTACTGGAATGATGCCCAACATGTACGCAAATCGCAACAGGTGGCAATCATGCTCATCCAAGTTGAAGATTCACGGACTGGAAAGCTCATCAAGCTTGATGTCAAGGAGCATCACAAGATCGAGCGCATCGTGGACATCATTTTGAAACACATGGGATTACTCCAAGAAAATCGATCGTACACACTTGTTCTTGATGGCAAGGAGTTGAGTCCCCAGATGACCATCGAAGATTGCGTGCACAAGATGGGCTTGAAGGAAGGGGACAAATTGACATTATGGGCTCGGGTGGTGGGAGGGGACCAGTAAACCCACCTCGCGATCACTTTTTTTCATCAATTTCCCTCGCAACCTTCGCTAAATTATTCCAATGAATTCTCTCCACGTGAATGAATTGAACGCCTGGCTTCATTCCAGGAAGTTAAATCTCATGGAGATTGACATGGGTTATTAATGAGATTTTCAGTCCCCTTGCACGTGAACGGTAACGCTCCTGTTCCTGGGTCCATCGAACTCGCATAACATGATTCCCTGCCATCTACCAAGAACCAGCTTCCCCTTCTCAACCAAAACCGTCTCTGAAGGACCGATGGTGGATACTTTCAAATGCGCGTTAGAATTTCCCTCCAAGTGCTTGTACGATTCACTTTCGGGGAATATTCTCGCCAGGTGATGCATGATATCCTTCTTGACATCTGGATCGGCATTCTCGTTTATGGTGATACCACAGGTGGTATGCATTGAAAAAACGATGCATATCCCGGATTGCACCTTTGCTGCATTCACCACTTCTTGCACCTTGCTGGTTATATCAATCATCTGTTCATTCCTAGCGGTTTCAACCGGAATCTTCGACGAGTGGTATTTCATGAATACCCTAGAATGCCTAATTCACTTTAATCTTTCGAACAAGGTTCTGTTTAATGGTCATGGAAAAGAAATGGAATGAAATGAATTCCTTGGCCGGATTACGAATATTTTCCAGCAATGGAATGAAATTGCCACACGGTAGTTATAATTTCTGGCCACACTTGTTGCAGAATTTCATGGTAGCGCGAACCGTGTACCCGCATGATGGGCATTTCTTGAGCTCATCTGCTGTAACCTTTCCCTTTTTCTTGCGTGGTTTGAGGATATTATCAGGGATCTCATTGGAAATGAAAAATCCGATTAACTCTTTCTTGGCTTCTCCGGTTCCCGCGCTAGCACTTGCACCAGCAGGGGTGAAACCCGACGAGAATGGTATGAATCCACCAGAGCTCGATTCACTTGCTTTGCTGCCCCGCGCGGAGAGCGCTTGGCTCAAATCCATGGTGCCTCCGCTTGCTGACCCGGAATCGACCTGTTTTTTGATTGGTTTTAAACTGGCTGGACTTGGTTGCGAAGCGGCTTGGAAGGATAAACCAAGAGATGATTCCGATGAGGGCTCTGGACTACTTGGAACTCGTGATGCTCCTCCATTTCCTGAAAGACTTGGAATGGCTTCTTCCGCACTTTTCTTTGACACCGGAATGGGTTTTGCCCTTCTTCCAGGTTTTTCAATGGCAGGTAGTTCCGGCATCTCCATTGGAGGCTCGTCGGCGTCATCACCGCTCGCTTGAGCAGGTGAAACCTCCGAAGAGGGGGTGGAA